>DAIMGB010000132.1:880-2473 GCA_036724195.1 Thermoleophilaceae bacterium | reverse complement strand
CGGGCGGCTGCCGGTGCCGGCCGGCGATCCCGCCGAGGCGATCTTCCGGCTGGCACGCAACACCTTCAGGGGCGCCGTGGAGCCGCGGCTCGTGCTGCGCGCGGCGCTGCCGTCCGAGCCGGCGCCTGTGCGGGTGCTGGGCGACGACGGCAGCGGCGACTCGGCGACCGTGGCGGCCGGGATCGACTACGCCGTGGCTCACGGGGCCCAGGTGATCAACCTGAGCCTGGGCTCGGACGTGCCGCTGGTGGGCTCGGACCCCACCTTCGGCGCCGCGATCGACCGCGCCCTGGATCACGGGGTGATCGTGGTGGCGGCCGCGGGCAACGACGGCCTTCCGGCCTGCGAGCAGCCCTCGGGCCAGGGCCGGCTGCTGTGCGTGGGCGCGGTGGACAAGCGCGGCATGCGCAGCTTCTTCTCGAGCTTCGGCCAGGGCCTGGGCGTAGTGGCGCCGGGCGGCTCGGCCGTGCCGGTGAGCGGCGAGGACATCCTCTCGACCTGGAACGACGGCGGCTACATGGAGCTGGCCGGCACCTCGCAGGCCACGCCCCACGTGGCCGGAGTCGCGGCGCTGCTGGTGTCGAAGGGGCTGCACGGGCAGGCCGCGGTGAACCGCATCCTCGCGACGGCGAAGGATGCGGGCACGCCAGGCCCGGACCCCCAGTACGGCGCCGGCATCGTCAACGCGCGAGCCGCCGTGGCCGGCCTCGGCGGCGGCGGGGGCGGAGCCGGCGGGGGCGGAAGCGCCGCGCGCGTGTCGGTGGCGCCCGTGCAGCGACTTCGCAGCGTGCTCACGCACGGGATCAAGGTGCGCTGCCGTGGCGCCGGCGCCGGCCGCTGCCGCGCGAAGGCCACGCGCGGCAAGCGCGTGCTGGCCTACGGCACCCACCGCGTCAAGCCCGGGGTGGCCGTCACGACCCACGCCCGCGCGAACCGCCGCGGGCGCCTCACCATGCGGCGGGCGCTGAGCCGCCACAAGAGCTTCCGCGTGCGGGTGCGCGTGACGCTGCCGGGCTCCGGTCCCGTTCGGCGCGTGGTGCGCCTGAAGCCCTAGCTGCCGTTTCCTTCGGGCGGCTCCCGGGCACGCCCTAAGCAATGCGCCTGCGCCTGTCGGTTCTAGCCGCCCTGTCGCTCGTGCTGGGCGTTGCGGTGGCCGCCTCGCCGGCCTGGGGCGCGCAGGGATCGCGCTTTCGCCCGGCGGTCAGCGGTCAGCTGGGCGTCGTGGCCACCGAGGCGCCCGCCGCGGCACGCGTGGGGCGCCGGGCGCTGGAGCGCGGCGGCAACGCCGTGGACGCGGCCGTTTCCACCGTGTTCGCGCTGAACGTGGCCAGGCCGCAGTCGTGCGGGATCGGTGGTGGCGGCTTCATGGTCTACCGCAGCGCCCATGGCCAGACGGCCGCCCTGGACTTCCGCGAGACCGCGCCACAGGCCTTCACGCCCGACACGCTCCAGGGCCCCGGGCTGCACAACACCTTCACCGGCCACCTCACCGTCGGCGTGCCGGGCGTCCTGGCGGGCATGGACGCGGCGCTGAAGCGCTACGGCACCTTCAGCCTGGCCAGGGCCCTCGCGCCGGCCGAGCGGCTGGCGTCC
>DAIMGB010000132.1:0-870 GCA_036724195.1 Thermoleophilaceae bacterium | reverse complement strand
ATATACACGCCCGCTGTACCGTCTGGGAGGAGTGCGTCGCTCAGCGGGCTGAATGGCACAATTGTTGCACCGGCGAGACGAAGCAGGTCGAGTTCGTCGCGCCGGCCGCGCGGCTGGCGTCCCGCGGCGTCCGCGTGACGCCGGCGCTGTCCGCGTCGATGAGCGCCAACGCGACCCGGCTGAAGCTGTTCCCCGCCGCCGCGAACCAGTACCTGGTGGGCGGCCAGACCCCCTACCCGGCCGGCTCGATACTGCGCCAGCCGCTGCTGGCGCGCTCCCTTCGGGCGATCGAGAGGCGCGGCCCGAGGGCCCTCTACCGAGGCAGGATCGCCCGCCTGATCGCGCGCGACATGGACGCCACCCGCCAGTCGCCCCAGCCCGGCGACGCAGCCGTGATGGTGAAGCGCGACCTGGCCGGCTACCAGGCCAAGTGGCGCTCGCCTCTCGAGGGCAGCTTCCGCGGCCGGGGCCTCGTGACCATGCCCCCGCCCACCTCCGGCGGCATCGCCATCGTGGAGATGCTGAACCTGCTCGAGGGCTTCGACCTGCGCGCCGAGGGCCAGTCCTCCGCCGACGAGCTGCACCAGATCATTGAGTCGCAGAAGATCGCCTGGGCCGACCGCAACGAGTACGTGGCGGATCCCGACTTCGTGCACGTTCCGCCCGAGCTGACCACGAAGAGCTACGCGGACAAGCGCCGGGCGGAGATCGACATGGCGCACGCCAAGAAGTTCGAGCCCGGCCTGGGCCCCTACTCACCTGCGCGGGCCTCAAACGCGGGCGAGACGGGCAGCACCACGCACATCTCGATCGTGGACCGGCGCGGCAACGCGGTCTCCCTGACCTGCACGATCGAGCAGGAGTTCGGCT
>DAIMGB010000131.1:5767-6091 GCA_036724195.1 Thermoleophilaceae bacterium | reverse complement strand
ATGTCGAGCAGGTTGGCGGCCCTCTTGGCCTCCTCCTCGCTGATCTGCGGCTGGTGGTGCGTTTCCAGAACATGCCCACGAGGAAGGTCGCGAACAGCGGCGCGTTGAAATACGAGAAGAGCAGCTGCACGTAGTTCATGACGTTGGAGTAGCCCTTCGCGATGAAGGCCGTCCCGATCGAGATGGCGACGCCGGCCACCGTCGGGAGGCGCCCGAAGCGGATGTAGTAGGCCGACTGCTCGTCCGGCCGGAAGTAGCTCTGCCAGAGGTCGTAGGTCACGACCGTGTTGAAGGCGCTCACGTTGGCCGCCACGCCCGCCATGA
>DAIMGB010000131.1:0-5757 GCA_036724195.1 Thermoleophilaceae bacterium | reverse complement strand
GATGTAGTAGGCCGACTGAAGGCGGCGATCAGGCCCGTGACCGCCAGGCCGAGCATCCCGTTCGGCAGGTACTTCGAGATCAGGAGCGGGATCGCGTTGTTGTACTGGAGCGCGTCGCTCTTGCCGCCCAGGCCCTTCACGGTCACGAGCGCCACCAGCCCGGGGATGATCGTGAGCGCGGGGATGAAGATCTTCGGGTAGGCGGCGATCAGCGGCGTGCGCCGGGCGGCCGAGAGGTTGCGCGCCGAGAGCGCGCGCTGGACCTCGGCGAAGTTGGTGGTCCAATAGCCGAACGACAGCACGAAGCCGAGGCCGAAGATCGTGGCTATGAAGTTGGCGCCGAGCGGGTTGTTCCCGCCGATGCCGAGGCCCTGCCAGGCGTGCAGGCCGGGCTCGCCGAGCTTGCTGTCGCGCACCCTGTCGGCGAGTCCCGAGACGCCGCCCACGGCGTGCAGCGCGATCAGCACCAGCGGCACCAGGGCCGCGACGATCAGGAAGAACTGCAGCACCTCGTTGTAGATGGCCGAGGTCAGGCCGCCGAGGGTGATGTACACGAGCACGATCGCGGCGGCCACCAGGATCGCCACCGAGATCGACCAGCCCAGCATCAGCGAGAGCACCAGCCCGAGCGCGAACAGGTTCACGCCGCTGATCAGGATCGTCGCGACCGCGAACGACATCGCGTTGAAGAAGTGCGTCTGGTCGTTGTAGCGCTTGCGCAGGTACTCGGGGACGCTGCGCACCTTCGACCCGTAGTAGAAGGGCATCATCACGATGCCCAGGAAGATCATGGCCGGGATGGCGCCGATCCAGTAGAAGTGCACGGTCGCCACGCCGTACTGCGCGCCGTTGGCCGCCATGCCGAGGATCTCGAGCGCGCCGAGGTTGGCGGCAATGAACGCCAGGCCGGTGATCCAGGCCGGCAGCGAGCGGCCGGAGAGGAAGAAGTCCACGTCGGTCTTGATGAGGCGCCGCGCGGCGACACCGATTCCGATGACCACCGCGAAGTAGATGGCGATGATCAGGTAGTCGAGCGCACTGGCGTCGATCCGGAGCACTGGGCGCCCACTACTCCTTGTGCCGATGCGCCTAAACCGCTCGTAGCTCGGCCAGGTCGTTGCTCCTTGCAACTCGGCCGAAAGCCTCGGCGCTCGGCCTGGCCACGCGGCGCAGTCCGTGGTCGCGCTCGATGCCGACGAGGCCGAAGGTGGGCCGGTAGCCCTCGGCCCATTCGAAGTTGTCGAACGACGACCAGTAGAGGTAGCCGCGGACGTCGATCCCCTCGTCGAGGGCTCGCTTGACGGCCCCGAGGTGCGACTCGAGGTAGTCCACGCGCTTGGAGTCGTCCCCGGTGGCGATGCCGTTCTCGGTGACCACCAGCGGCAGCCCCGCGCGCGCTGCCGTGCGCAGCGCCTCGAGCAGCCCGTCGGGGTAGATCTCCCAGCCCATCTGCGTGAGCTCGGCGCCGGCCGGCGGCTCCCGCATGAGCGTGTAGTACTGCACCCCGGCGAACTCGCCCGGCAGGTCCTCGAGGTAGGGCTCCACCATCTCCGCCGGGCGCGGGTCGCCCGCCTCGAAGGCCGGTAGCTGCAGGCAGAGGCCGGCGCGCTCGAACAGGGGGGCCGCCGCGCGATGCGCCGCGATCAGGGTGCGGGTGACCTGCCGCCACTCGCCCTCGTCGCGGTGCCCCGGCGGGTGCATGCCCTCGCGGTAGCCGAACAGCGCCACGATCTGCGGCTCGTTGATCGTGCAGGTCCACGGCATCAGCTCGCCCAGCTCGCCGGCCACGCGCTCGCAGTAGCGCTGGAAGCGCTCCACGGCGTCGGCCGCCAGCCAGCCGCCGCGCTCGGCGAACCAGCGCGGGTTGGTGAAGTGGTGAAGCGTCACGAAGGCCGTGAGCTCGTTCTCGGCCAGGCACTCGAGCACGCGGCGGTAGTGGCCGAGCGCCGCTCCGCTCCACTCGCCCGGGGCGGGCTCGATGCGCGACCACTCGAGCGAGAGGCGGTGGGCGTTCTGGCCGAGCCCGGCCAGCAGCTCGAAGTCCTCGCGATAGCGGTGGTACTGGTCGATCGCATCGCCGGAGGGCTCGACCGCGGTGGAGCCCTGGGTGTGCTCCCAAGCCCACCAGTCGTTGTTCACGTTGCCGCCCTCGACCTGGTGGGCGGCCGTGGAGCTGCCCCAGAGGAAGCCTTCCGGGAAGTCGGCCATCGGCTATCTGATACAAGATTCGGGCGTGGACCGCAGACTCGCCCAGAAGAACCTCCGCACCGCCCTGGTGGCCACCGCGATCATCCTGGTGGTGTTCGCCGCGGCGTTCCTGACGGGCTACATCTACTGATGACCGACGAAGCCCAGCCCGAGCGGCACGACGACGTGCCGGAGCCCGGCGAGCCGGTGCACCTGCCCGAGCCCTCCTACCTCCCGGTGCTGATGGCGTTCGCCATCACGGTCGCCCTCGTGGGCATCGTCCTGAACTGGTTCATCGTCGGCATCGGCGTGGTGATCTTCCTCGTGGTGCTGTTCCGATGGGTGCGCGCGGTGCGCGGGGAGATGGCGGACCTCCCGCTCGAGCACTGAGCGCTACGCTCGCTGCATGGAGGAGGACCCCACCACCCAGGAGCTGCGCATGGAGCAGCTTCGGCGCGAGGAGGGCGAGCGCGAGCGGGCGGACGACGCGCCCACTGAGGACGCCACCGACCAGCACGAGGCCCGCGCCTCGAAGGCCGAGTACCTGCGCCAGAAGCTCGAGCAGCGCGCCGACGCGGAGCGCCGCGCCGGCAACAAGAACGACGAGCGCTAGCTTGCCGAGCCGGACACTTCGGCCGCCGGGCCGGGCATCTCGCTGGTGGCGCCGTCGCTGACCCAGCAGCGCACGATGTCGCGCATGGAGATCACGCCGACCAGCTCGCCGCCGTCCACGATCACGAGGTGGCGGAAGCCGCCCCGCACCATCGCCTCGGCCGCCCGCTCGAGCGACCACTCGGGCGACGCGAAGGTGAGCTTGCTGGACAGGTGGTCCCCCACCTTCTCGCTGTCCGGGCTCTGACCGGCGCCGATGGACTGCAGCAGGTCGCGCTCGGTCAGGATGCCGGGACCGGGCTGCTCGGGGTCGATCACGACCGCCGCGCCCACGTTGCGCTCGGCCATCGAGTGGGCCGCCTCGCGGAGGGAGTGGCCAGGGTTCACGGTCAGCACCACGCCGCTCATCCCGTCCTTTACGTGCACTCAGCCTCCCTTTTCCTAGTGCGGATTGGCGCTTGACCCTATCGCAGGCATCCAATCGGGTGGAAGCCACGTATGGATGATTAGTGCGGGAGTCGACAATCGAGCGTCGCAAGCAGCTGTTCCAGGAGGCAGCGGAGATCGTGCAGCGCGAATATCGCGACGATCTCGGCCTCGACGACATCGCTCGCCGCCTGGCCTCGTCGCGGCGCCAGCTGCAGCGGGCCTTCGCCGAGGCCGGCGAGACCACCTTCCGCTCCTGCCTCCAGCGGGTGCGAATGGCGCGTGCCGCGGAGCTCCTGCGCGAGGGCGCCCTGCCCGTGAACCGGGTGGCCAGCGCCGTCGGCTATCGCCAGGCCGCCCAGTTCGCCAAGGCCTTCCGGCGCCACCACGGGCGCCCGCCGTCGGCCTTCCGCCAGGCATCAGCGACTCTGGCCGCCTGACGCGCGCGCCCGTCGTCGGCGTTAAATAGACTCGCGCGCCGTGCGCAGGCACCCCCTGGCCCAGATGATCGCCCTCGGCGTTTTTGCCGCCATCGTGGGCACCGCGATCGTGCTCCTGATGGACTGGTTCCCGACGGAGGCCGACACCGCCGCGCCAAGGATCGACACGCTCTACGACGTCCTGCTGGTCTTCTCGGTGCCGATCTTCGTGCTCGTGATGTCGGTGGTGATCTACTCGGTCATCAGGTTCCGGGCCCGCCCGGGCGACATGGGCGACGGAGCGCCCATCCACGGCAACACGCGGCTCGAGGTGTTCTGGGTCACGGTGCCGTTCCTGATCGTGACCGGTCTCTCTGTCTACGGCTGGATCGTGCTCAACGACGTCGAGGCGAAGAAGCCGAACACGATGATCGTGAACGTGACCGCGCAGCAGTTCACCTGGCACTTCGACTATCCGAGCCAGAGGGTCAAGTCCGACCAACTGATCCTGCCGAAGGACCGGCCGGTCGAGTTCCGCCTGAAGACCAAGGACGTGATCCACTCCTTCTGGGTGCCGGAGTTCCGCCTGAAGTCCGACATCGTGCCCGGGATGACCACCAAGATCCGCCTGACGCCGAACAGGGTCGGCTCGTGGAACGTGGTCTGCGCGGAGCTCTGCGGCCTGGGCCACTCCACGATGCGCCAGGAGGTCAAGGTGATGCCTGCTGCCGATTTCCAGGCCTGGGTGCAGAAGAACGGCAGTGGGCAGCGGGCAGCGGGCGGTGGGCAGGGAGGCGGCGCGGCTGCCGGCAAGCAGGCGTTCGCCTCGAATGGTTGCGCGGGGTGCCATACGTTCAAGCCCGCCAACGCCAGTGGGACGATCGGCCCGGACCTCGACCAGTTGAAGGCCGTGGCTGCGAAGCGCGAGAAGGGCAAGAGCGCCGCGGCCTACGTGAAGCAGTCCATCGAGGACCCGCGCGCCTTCACGGTCAAGGGCTTCCCGAAGAACGTGATGCCCACCACATTCAAGAAGGACATCCCGCCTCAGCAACTCGACGCGCTCGTCCAGTACCTTCTTGGCGGAGGCAAGAGCAAGTGACCCTGGCAGCCAGACTAAGAGCTCCGGGCTGGTACCGAGCCGCCCTCTCCCAACCCATCGCGTTCGCGGTGGCCTTCGGCATCGTGACCCTGGCACGGTTGGCCTACGGCTACGACCCGCTGATCGACTGGACAGCGATCGTCACGATCGCGATGGTCGCCCTCCCGCTCGCCTTCCTTGTGGGCATCGGCTGCTTCGACTACTGGTTCCGCTGGGCCTCCGGCGCACCCACGATCCCGGAGGATCACTCGGGCCACGGCGCCCGCTCCTGGAAGGACTACTTCCGGGTGAACACCGATCACAAGGTGATCGGCATCCAGTACATCTGCACCACCTTCTTCTTCTTCATCGCCGGCGGGCTGATGGCCATGGTGATGAGGGCCGAGCTGGCGCAGCCCGGCACCCAGTTCGTCGACACGAACACCTTCAACGGCCTGTTCTCGGTGCACGCGTCGCTGATGATCTTCCTGTTCATCATCCCGGTCTTCGCCGGCATCGCGAACTACGTGATCCCGCTGATGATCGGGGCGCCGGACATGGCCTTCCCGCGCCTGAACGCGCTCTCCTACTGGATGCTGCCGATGGCCGGAATCCTGATGCTGGCCAGCTTCTTCGCCCCCGGCGGCGCCTTCGCCACCGGCTGGACCGCCTACGCGCCGCTATCCACGCAGACGCCGCTCGGCCAGACCTTCTTCACGGTCGCCGTGCAGTTCGCGGGCGCGTCTTCGATCGCCACGGCGCTGAACTTCCTGGTCACGATCATCACCATGCGCGCGCCGGGCATGACCTTCTGGCGCATGCCGCTGCTGGTGTGGGCCAACTTCACCACCTCCCTGCTCGTGGTGATCGCCACCCCGTTCATCGCCGGCTCGCAGTTCTTCGTGCTGTTCGACCGGGCGCTGGGCACGCACTTCTTCGACCCAGGGCACGGCGGCGACGTGCTCATGTATCAGCACGTCTTCTGGTTCTACTCGCACCCGGCCGTCTACATCATGATGTTGCCCGGGTTCGGGA
>DAIMGB010000130.1:0-6114 GCA_036724195.1 Thermoleophilaceae bacterium | reverse complement strand
CTTCACGTTCGACTTCAGCAGCACTCCGTAGTGGCCGTAGTCGTAGGTCGAGGCCAGGCCGCCGTAGATCTCGGAGCTCTGGAAGATGAATCCGCGCCGCTTGCAAAGAGCGACGATTTTCTCCATGGTGACTGCGTCGGGCGGCGCGATAGGGGCCAATCTAGCGGTAGCGTTCCCCGTCTCGTGAGCCCGCTGCGCCCGATCCGCCACCTCACGGCCTGGCTCGTCTGGCACTCGCTCCGCGTCTCGCTGCTCGACGACCTGGACGCGCCGGCGCCTCCTTCTTAGGGCCGATTGGCACTCGTATACTCGGAGTGCCATGCCCACGTACGAGTACCGCTGCGAGAACGACCATCTGTTCGAGGTGTTCCAGCGGATGGCCGACGATCCGCTCGAGAGCTGCACGATCTGCGGGGCGCCGGTGCAGCGCGTGTTCCACCCCGTGGCCGTTCACTTCAAGGGCTCGGGCTTCTACAACACCGACTACGGCAAGCGGAAGAAGGGCGGGGGCAGCGACGGCGCGTCCTCCGGCGGCGATTCCGACAACTCGGACTCGTCGTCCAAGGAATCGAAGGGCTCAGACTCCAAGAGCTCAGACTCCAAGAGCTCCGACTCGAAGAGCTCCGACTCGAAGAGCTCCGACTCGAAGAGCTCCGACTCGAAGAGCTCCGACTCGAAGACCAAGGCCTCAAGCGGCGACTAGCCGAGCGCCCTGAGAGCGGTCGGCGGCAGGCCGGGCAGGCGGCGGCACTCCCTGGCCAGGTGCGACTGGTCCGAGAAGCCGGCGGCGAGCGCCGCCCTGGCCAGCTCGGCCTCTCCGGCCCGGATGAATACCCTGAGGCGGAGCAGTCGCTGCAGCGTCTTCGGCCCGTAGCCCACCGAGGCCCGGCAGCGCCGGCGCAGCTGGCGCTCGCTCAGTCCCAGGTCATCCGCCAGGCGATCCACGCGCTGGCGCGGATCCAGCAGGCGCAGCGCCGCGGCCTGCACGGACCGGTCCCGGGAGCCGGCGGCGCAAAGCCGCGACGCGGCGGCGGCCACGAGCGCCGGCGCGTCGCTGGGAGCGGCGTCGCCACCCAGCTGCTCGCGCGGGTCCAGGCCGAGCTCGGTGAGGGTCACCCTGCTGTCGCGCAGCTCGTCCAGCGGCAGCCCCAGCGCGGGCGCGGCACCGGGCAGGAAGCGCGCGCCCACGATCAGATCGCCGGGCCGGGTGACCGAGAACGAGGGCCCGGTGTCGGGTCCCGCGAGCACCGCGCCCCTGCCGGCCCGCCAGACGATGTCGGAGCAGGCGTCGGGCAGGATCCGCACCGTGGCGCCGGCGCCGCGCCGCATCCAGAAGCAGGCGATCGACCCGCGCAGGTGGGCGGGCGGTGCGAACTCGCGGTAGATGTCGATTCGTTCAAGACGGGTGCCCGGGGCTCTGCTGGGATGGTGGCATGAGCGAAAGGAGCCTGAGTTGAACGTCCTTTTCATCGCCAGCGTCGGCGTGGTCGCGGCCGACCCGCCCGAGAGCCGCAAGCTGTACGTGGATGCGCTGGGCCTTCCACTGGAGGCAGACGACGGCGGCGACTACTGGTCCAGCGGGAAGGTGGGTGGCAGCAAGCACTTCGGCGTCTGGCCGCTGTCCGAGGCGGCGCAGGCGTGCTTCGGCTCCAGAGTTCGAGGTCGAGGACGCCCAGGCCGTTCAGGCCGGCGCCGAGGAGCTCGAGGCCAAGGGCTTCTCGCTACTGCACTCCGCCCGGACCGAGCCCTGGGGCCAGAGCGTGGCCCGGCTGCTGTCGGCCGAGGGCTCGATCGTGGGGATCTCCTTCGCGCCGTGGTTTCACGACTAGGGCTGTTGCCGTTGTGGCGGGGACGACGGTCTTCGCTCTCCCTTCGACCTCAACGCTCGCTTCGCTCGCTCGGCTCGTCCGCCTCCGGCTCCCTCGGACACGGTCTCGGGAGAGGAAGCCCGTCGTCCCGGCAATCGCCTACGACTCCGCTCCGGTCCGCCGCTTTCGCGCTTGGCGGTCACTTGTCTCACTAACCGTCGGTATGCGACGGTTAGTGAGAGCAGCGTCCGGCGAACTCTTTCTCCGGGGCACCCCGGCAAGTGTTGTCGGGGTGCCGGTCGTCCCCTTCCGCAGACCTGTCGCTCGCGGCCTCGCCCGGATGAACGGCTAACTCCAACTAGCCCTCGAGCTTCTTGACGGCGTCCGCCTTCGCGCCCTCGGACACCATCAGCGAGTTGCCGGGGCCGCAGCCCAGGCAGGAGGGCTCGAGCACCTCGGCGGGTTCGGAGCCGCCCGTGGCCAGGTCGGCAAACAGCGCCAACAGGCCGGGCCCCTTCATGTCCGTCTTGAGCGCCTTGGGGGCGCGCCAGGCAACCAGCGGGTACTTGGCGAAGGTCGTCGGCTTCAGCAGCGCCTTGGGGATAGCCGTGAACACCTCCTGCTGGCGCCGCGCCCGGTCGAGGTCGTTCTCGTTCGGGGCGCAGGGGTTCTTCCTCACCCGCGAGTAGCCGAGCGCCTGCTTGCCCGTGAGGTGGTGCTCGCCCTTGGAGAGCTTGAAGCCCTTCCAGAAGTTGTCGAAGCCGGGCGAGCAGATCTTCGTCTTGTTGTCCACGGTCACGCCCCCGAGCGCGTCGATCAGCTTGGGGAAGTCCTTGAAGTCCAGCTCGACGATGTGGTTGATCTTGATGCCGTTGCCCAGGAAGCTCTCGACGGTCTCGATCGTGAGTGGCGCCCCGCCCAGCGCGTATGACGCGTTGATCTTCTGGGCGTCGTGGCCGGGGATCTGCGCGTAGGAGTCGCGCGGAATCGAGAGCTTTCGCACGCTCCCGAAGGCCACGTGCACCACCATGATGCTGTCGGCGCGGCTGGGCCCCGATTGCGACTTGTCGATCGAATCGCCCGTGCGCGCGTCCGAGCCGAGGATGAGCACGTTGCTGCCGCTGAGCAGGGTGCCCTGGCTCGAAAGCGCCCGCTTGGTGCTGTCGGAGGCGCCCGACTCGAGTTGCGCGCTGATCATGAAGAGGACCAGCGAAAACAGCAGCCAGATGCCGATCGCGGCGGCGATCCAGGCCACTATGCGCCCGGGCGAAAGCGGCCTGCGCTCGCGCGGCCCGCGATCGCGGCGGCCGCGGAAAGGGCGCTTCAGCGAGCCCAGCCCACTGGGCTTGCGCATGCCCGACAGCGGGCTGCGCCGCGAGCGGTAGACCTTGTACTCGGGGGGTCCCTGGGGATCGTTCACCACCCTCTGTATATCGTCCGGCCATGCCGCCTAGGCGCGTCATCGGCATCGACGCGGGGGGTACGAAGCTGCTGGGGGGCGTGGTCGACGAGCAGCTTGTCGTGCACCACCGGGTGCGCCGCACGTGGCGCGGGGACGACCGCGGCTCGACGCTCGACACCTTCGTGGAGGCGGTCGAGGAGGTGCGCGCGGCGGCTCCCGACGTCGAGGCGGTGGGCTTCGGGATCCCCTCACTGGTGCGCCCGGACACGGGCGTCTCGGTCTGGTCGAACCACCTGCCGCTCGACGACGTGCCCTTCCGCGACCTCATGAGCGAGCGCCTGGGGCTGCCCGTGCACGTGGACAACGACGCCAACCTGGCGCTGCTCGCCGAGCACCGCCGCGGCGCGGCGCGCGGGGCCAGCCACGCGCTGATCCTCGCGCTGGGCACCGGCATCGGCGGCGGCATCGTGATCGACGGCAAGGTCTACCGCGGCGCCACGGGCGCCGCCGGCGAGCTGGGGCATCTGGTGGTGGACCTGCACGGCGCCGACTGCCCGGGCGACTGTCCGGGGCACGGCTGCCTCGAGGTGGTGGCGTCCGGCAGCGCGATCGGGCTCGCGGGCGAGGCGGCCGGCGGCGAACGGCCCGACTCGCCGATCGGGCGGCGGCTGGCGGCCGGTGAGCAGGTCAGCGGCCAGTACGTGACCGAGCTCGCGCACTCCGGCGACGAGGCGGCCGTGGCTGCGCTGGCCGCGGTGGGACGCCGGCTGGGCGCCGGGCTGGTCGGCCTCGTGAACGTGTTCAACCCCGAGGTGATCGTGATCGGCGGCGGCGCGGTGGCCGCCGGCGAGCTGCTCCTGGGACCAGCGCGCGAGGAGGTTGCCAAGTATGCGCTGCCGCCCTCCCGCGAGGCGGTGCGCATCGTGCCGGCCCACTTCGGCGACGAGTCGGGGATGGTGGGCGCAGCGCTGTTCGCGCTCGACCGAGGTGAGGGATGAGCGGCCGCCTGGTGGTCTGCCCGACGCCGATCGGCAACCTCGAGGACGTGACCCTGCGCGTGCTCTCCGCGCTGCGCGAGGCTGACGCAGTGGCCTGCGAGGACACGCGCCGCACGCGCGTGCTGCTCGAGCGCTACGGGGTGAGCGCGAAGCTCGTGCCCTACCACGAGCACAACGAGCGCAGGCGGGCGCGCGAGCTGGTGGAGCGCATGAGCGGCGGGGAGACCGTGGCTCTCGTGTCCGACGCCGGCATGCCCCTGATCTCCGACCCGGGCTTCGTGCTGGTGCGCGAGTGCGTGGCCGCCGGGCTGCCCGTGGAGGTGCTGCCGGGGCCGAGCGCGGCGATCGCCGCGCTGGTGGCGTCGGCGCTGCCGGCCGACAGCTGGCGCTTCGCCGGCTTCCTGCCGCGCAAGAAGGGCGAGCTGCGAAAGCTGCTCTCCGAGCCGGGCGGCACGCTCGTTGCGTTCGAGTCGCCGCGCCGCGTGCCCGCCACGCTGGCGCTGGCCGCCGAGGTCGACCCCGCCCGCGAGGCGGTCGTGGCGCGCGAGCTGACCAAGGTGCACGAGGAGGTGGTTCGCGGGACGACGGCGGAGCTGGCCGCGCGCTACGCGGAGACCCCGCCGCGGGGCGAGGTGGCGCTGGTGTTCGGGCCGACGACGCTCACCGAGCCGGGAGAGGTGGTGGGTCTGGACGCGCTGCGCAAGCTGGTGGACGCCGGCGCGAAGCCGCGCCCCGCCGCGGCGGTGGTGGCGGAGCTCACCGGCGGCAGCGCAAACGCGCTTTATCGCGCTCTCACCGAGCAGCGCGCGGCTGGCGGTTAGAGTCGAAAGCCGTGGCCTTTTACGTGACAACTCCGATCTACTACGTGAACGCCGAGCCCCATCTCGGCCATGCGTACACCACGATCGCCGCCGACGTGCTGGCCCGCCACATGCGCCAGCGCGGCGAGGACGTGTTCTTCCTCACCGGCACCGACGAGCACGGCGAGCCCGTGACCCAGGCGGCCGAAAAGCTCGGCATCACGCCGCGCGAGCTGGGCGACCGCAACGCCGTGCACTTCCGCGAGCTAGCGGCGAAGGTGAACGCCACCAACGACTTCTTCATCCGCACCACCGACCCCGAGCACGAGGCGGTGGTCGCGGAGGTGGTGCAGCGCATCTACGACAACGGCCACGTCTACGAGGGCACCTACGAGGGCTACTACTGCCCCCGCTGCGCGGACTTCAAGACCGACGGCGAGCTGGTTGACGGCAACAAGTGCCCGATCCACCTGATCGTGCTGCAGCGCGAAAAGGAGGACAACTGGTTCTTCCGGCTGTCGAGCTTCCAGGAGCCGCTCGAAAGGCTCTACGAGGAGCGGCCCGACTTCGTGGTGCCCGAGATCCGCTACAACGAGGCCCTCTCGTTCATCAAGGGCGGCCTGCGCGACGTGTCCCTTTCCCGCGCGCGCCTGAAGTGGGGGGTACCGGTGCCGTGGGATCCGAGCCAGGTGATCTACGTCTGGATCGATGCGCTGCTCAACTACTACTCGGCGCTCTCATACGCGCGCGAGGGCGAGGACCTGACCAGCCGCTTCTGGCCCGTGGACGTGCACCTGCTGGGCAAGGACATCCTGAAGTTCCACGCCGTGATCTGGCCGGCCATGCTGCTGGCCGCGGACATCGAGCTGCCGAAGCGCGAGGGCATCCACGGCTTCCTGCTGCTGGGCGAGCACAAGATGTCGAAGTCGCTCGGCAACGTGATCGACCCGTTTCAGGTTGTGGATCTCTACGGCCCCGACGCGCTGCGCTTCTACGCGCTGCGCGAGGTCCGCTTCGGCCAGGACGGCGAGGTGTCGCCGGAGGGCTTCGAGAAGCGGTACACGAGCGAGCTTGCCAACGAGTACGGCAACCTCGCCAGCCGCACA
>DAIMGB010000129.1:4660-6122 GCA_036724195.1 Thermoleophilaceae bacterium | reverse complement strand
GTCCTTGACCACGCTGGCGATCGCGTTGATGTCGTCCCCGCGCAGCGGCTGCGGGGGCGCCTGGCCGGTGGCCCCGCCGATCGCGCCGCCGGAGCGCTTCACGAAGCTGTTCAGGTTGCCGAGCAGAGCCTTGACGTCCAGCGTGCCCGATACGTGTGTCGTATTCACCCCGCCGATCTTCTCGTCGCCGCGGTCGCGCGCCTTGCCCAGCCACGAGCGCGGGTCGAGTCCCACCGACTTCAGCGAGCGGCTGCCGCCCTTCTTGCTCGCCAGCGAGCGGTTGGCCTTTCGCACCTCCGCGGCCGGCTGCTCGTAATACACGTCCTGGAACTTCACGAACGCCCGGTCGCCGGTGGACAGGAAGCCCGTCTGCACGGTCTGGCCCCCGCCCGTGCCCACCTGCAGCGACAGGTCGGCGGAGGGGAGCTTGCCCTTGTTTCCCTTGAACGGGCCGCTGGCCTGGATCCGGATCGGCTTGTCCAGCGAGCTGACGCCGTTGATCTGGAGCGTGGCGTCGAGCTTCATGTCAGCGCTGTGGATGGGGCGCGCGAAGGCCACGTCGAGCACGCTCTGGGCGTCCTCCCTGTCGCTGCCGCCACCGCACGACGCCAGGGAGAGGCCGCATACGGCGAAGGAGATCAGCAGCGCTGCGGCGAAACGCACGGAGGCGCAGGGTACTAGTCAGCCTGCAGGCGAATCGCAACTTAGGGACCCCGGGACGGTTGCACGTGAAGATGTCGAGGACGAGGCTCATCTGCGCGCTCGCGGGCGCGCTCTCAGCCGTGGCGCTCGCCGCCGGGCCGGCCCAGGCCGAACAGGTGATCGTGGTGAGCGGCCACCACGCCGTGAAGACCGACGACCCGGCCGTGCCCTCGAAGGCTGAGACCTACATGCTCGGGAGCCTCACGGCGAGGCCCGTGGCGGTCGCCTCGAGCCGGCGCGGCACGAAGGCGGTCTCCAAGGCGCTGACGACCGCCCTGCAAAAGCGCTCGATCTCGCGCAAGAGCTACAACAGCTACAGGCGCACCTACAGCCGCGCGCGCTCGGCCGCCCGCAAGCTCCGCGGCGCCCGCCGCGCCCAGCTCGGCTACGTGATCGCCGCGCTCGAGAGCGTCGCGGTGCGCCGCAAGCTAACGGGCACGCGCATGCCGTCCGAGTTCGTCCAGCTGCTGCGCAACACCGTCTACTGGCCCTCGCTGCCCTACCCCGCGAGCGGCGACCAGGTGAGCTTCAAGGGCAGCGAGGTGCTCTACCAGTACTACCCCGGCCGCGGCCTGCAGCTGCAGCCGCTCTCGACCTTCAAGAAGGCCAACAACATGCACGGCGCGTGCACGAAGCACACCGGCCCGTGCAGAAAGGCCGGCCTCAAGCGGCTGCTCGACGAGATGACCTCGCTGGCGGTGCGGCGCTCGAAGCGCTTCATCGCCTGGGAGTACATGTTCACCTTCGACGGCGGCACGCC
>DAIMGB010000129.1:0-4560 GCA_036724195.1 Thermoleophilaceae bacterium | reverse complement strand
GCTCGAAGCGCTTCATCGCCTGGGAGTACATGTTCACCTTCGACGGCGGCACGCCCCCCTGGATGAGCGGCATGGCCCAGGCCACCGCGATCCAGGCGTACGGGCGCGCCTCCCAGCTCCTGAACCAGCCGAGCTACGTGACGATCGCGAAGAAGGCGCTGCCCGCCTTCAAGGTCGCGCCGCCGGTGGGCGTGCGCACGCCCGGCCCGCGCGGCGGAGTGACCTACCTCCAGTACTCGTTCGCGCCGCGGCTGTACATCTTCAACGCCTTCCTGCAGTCGCTGATCGGCCTCTACGACTTCAACCAGATCACCGGCGACGCCGCTGCCGGCGCGCGCTTCCGCGAGGCCGAGCCCGAGGCGCGCCGCATGATCCCCTTCAGCGACCTGGGCGACTGGACGCTCTACAACTACCGCGGCCACGAGGCGAACGCGAACTACCACGAGCTGCTGCGCGAGGAGGTCGCCAGCATGTGCACCCGCCGGCTCGGCGCCATCTACTGCACCTACGCGAAGAAGTACCGCGGCTACCAGGTGGACCCGCCCGTCCTCGACTACACGGGCCCCGCCGGCGCGACCAAGGGCAGGTCAACGCGCCTGCGCTTCACGCTCTCCAAGCTGTCGGTGGTCCAGCTCGACGTCTACAAGGGCAGCAGGCTCGCCCTCCACAGGCTCGTGACCATGCGGCGCGGCTCGCGCTACTTCACCTGGAAGCCCAAGTCGGCCGGCGACTACACCGTGCGGCTGGGGGCCAAGGAGCTGCGGACCGGCTTCGGCAAGCGCGGCCGCACCAGCGGCGAGCTGACGGTCGAGGGCTAGCATTCGGCGCCGCCCATGGCGCCCCGGACGATCCTCTACACGGGCAAGGGCGGCGTTGGCAAGACCAGCGTCGCCGTGGCCACCGCGCGCCGCTGCGCGGCCGCCGGCCTGCGCACGGTGGTGATGTCCACCGACCCGGCGCACAGCCTCTCGGACTCGCTCGAGGCCGAGCTGGGCGGCGAGCCCACGCCCTGCGGCGACAACCTCTTCGGCCAGGAGGTGCAGGCCCAGGAGGAGATGGAGCGCAACTGGGACGGCGTGCAGGAGTGGCTCGGGGAGCTGATGACCGACCGCGGCGTTGACGCGATCTCCGCCGAGGAGCTGACCGTGCCGCCCGGGATGGACGAGCTCTTCTCGCTGCTGCAGATCAAGCGCCACCACGAGGAGGACGCGTTCGACTGCCTGATCGTGGACTGCGCCCCCACCGGCGAGACGCTGCGGCTGCTGTCGTTCCCGGACGTGGCCACCTGGTGGCTCGAGAAGGTGTTCCCGTTCGAGCGGCGCCTGATGTCGGCCGCGCGGCCCTTCGCGCGTGGGCTGTTCGACGTGCCGCTGCCGAGCGACGCCGTGTTCGAGAACGTCGAGCGCCTGGTGCGCAACCTGGTGGCGATGAACGAGATCCTGCGCGACCGCGACAGCACCTCGATCCGCCTGGTGATGAACCCGGACCGGATGGTGGTGAAGGAGGCGATGCGCACCTTCACCTACCTGAACCTGTACGGCTACCTGACCGACGCCGTGGTGGTGAACCGCGTGCTGCCCGAGGAGGCGGCGCCCAAGGGGAGCTACTTCGAGGCCTGGCGCGCCGTGCAGGCCGAGCACATGGAGCTGGTGGCGTCGGCGTTCGCGCCGGTGCCGATCCTGACCGCGCCGTGGCTCGACCAGGAGGTGGTCGGCCCCGTGATGCTGGACCGCCTGGCCGACGAGGTGTTCGGCGAGATCGACCCGGCCGAGATCCTCCACAGGGAGCTGTCGCAGGAGCTGTCGGGGGAGAACGGCAAGGCCACGCTGCGGCTGGCGCTGCCGTTCGCCGAGCGCGGCGACATCGAGCTGAAGAAGATCGGGCTCGAGGTGATCGTGCGCGTGGGCGGCCAGAAGCGAACCATCATCCTGCCCCCTACCATGGCGCCTTACGCCACGAGCGGCGCCCGCTTCGAGGACGGCGCTCTGGAGGTCACCTTCGAGAAACCGGATGGAGCGACAGACGACACCACCTGATCCCCCAGGGCCGGGCGGGGACGACCCGGCCTTCGACCCCGAGAGCTTCGTGCGCGAGGCCTATGAGCGCCAGGCCGCGTGGGAGCGCCAGGGCGCGCCGCCGCCCCCGCCGCGCCCGGGCCTCGACCCGACCGCGCTGTTCGTGCTGCTGGACGGGCTGCGGCGCGTCGTGCCGCGCGAGCTCGAAGACCAGATGGCGAACCTGATCCGCGAGTTCCTGCTCACGCTGCGCTCGCTGATCGACTGGTATCTCGAGCGCCTCGACCGCCCGGCGCGCGAGCCGCGCGTCGAGGACATCCCGATTGACTGACTTCCGCCAGGCCGACTTCTCCAGCCTGCCCGCCCCCGAGGACGACGGCGCCGCCGATCACCTGCCCGGACGGGAGCTGCCGGACTGGCTGCCGCGGGCGGACACGCTGGTCGCGTTCGTCTACCCGATGACCGGCACGCCGGGCAGGGCGCTGCCGGAGGGCTGGGACGAGATCCCGGGGGCGCGCGGCTGCACCCCGCAGACCTGTGCCTTTCGCGACCGCCAGGACGAGCTCGCCGGGCTGGGCGCGACGCTCGTGGGGATCAGCGCCATGCCGGCCGATGACCAGCGCGAGTTCGCCGAGCGCGAGGGGATCGGCTACGAGCTCGTGAACGACTCGGAGCTGCGCCTGGCGGAGGAGCTGGGCCTTCCGACCTTCGAAGCCGACGGCGCGACGCTCTACAGGCGCCTCACGATGATCGCCCGAGGCGGCCGGATCGTGAAGGTCTTCTACCCCGTCTTCCCGCCGGACCGAAACGCGGGCGACGTGGCGGACTGGCTGCGCGAGAACCCGGCCGCCTAGCGGCGGCCGCGAGAGATGTCTATGTCTTTCAGAGCGTGCTCGTCGGGCAGCTTGTTCAGGACCTCGCGCACCACGCCGTGCACGTCGCGCTCGTCGTGGCCGAAGTCGTCGGCGAAGGACTTCAGCGCCACCCAGGTGATCTTCAGCTGGGCCGGCGTGAGGTCCAGACGGTAGGCAACCTCGTCCGGACCGATCAAATGCAGATCGTCATCAGCCACTTCGCGCACGAAATTACCACGGCGGCCAGCTAGGATCTCGCGCCCTTGACGGTCCTCGTCACCGGATTTCCGGGCTTCATCGGGGGGCGGCTCGTTCAGGCGCTGCTCGAGGAGGCACCCGACTCGCGCGTGGTCGCGCTGGTCGAGCCGCGCATGGCCGACAAGGCGGAGGAGCTCGCGGCGAAGCTGGACGGCGGCCGTATCGAGGTTCTGCCGGGCGACATCACCAAGCGCCGCCTCGGCCTGAGCGACGAGGACTACGAGCGCCTGGCGGCCGAGATCACGGCGATCTACCACCTGGCCGCCATCTACGACCTGGCCGTGTCGCTCGAAATTGCGACGAAGGTGAACGTGGACGGCACCGGCAACGTGCTGTCGCTGTGCGAGGACTGCGAGCGGCTCGATCGCCTGCACTACGTGAGCACGGCCTACGTGGCCGGCGACCGCGGCGGCACCGTCTACGAGCACGAGCTCTCGATGGGACAGGGTTTCAAGAACCACTACGAGTCCACCAAGTTCCAGGCCGAGGTCTGGGTGCGCCAGGCCATGAGCCGCGTGCCGATCACCGTCTACCGGCCGGCGATCGTCGTAGGCGACTCGCGCGACGGCCAGACCCCGAAGTTCGACGGCCCCTATTACGCGCTGCGGGTGATCTCGCGCGCCACCCGCATGAAGCAGCCGATCCCGCGCTTCGGCCGCTCGGGGGCGCCGTTCAACGTGGTGCCGGTGGACTTCATCATCGAGGCGATGACCGCCGCCGACGACGTGCCCGAGCTCGCCGGCTCCACGCTCCACCTGGTGGACCCCGAGCCGGTCACGGCCGCAGAGCTCTTCGACCTGCTGGCGGAGGAGTACGCGGGCAGGGAGACCGCCTACCGGCTGCCGCCCAAGATGGTGGCCGCGTCGCTGCACGTGCCGGCGGTGAAGAAGCTCTTCTCGGGCGCCCCGCCCCAGTCGATCCGCTACCTGAACCACCCCGTGAGCTTCGACACGCGCTCGGCGCGCGAGCTGCTCGAGCCCAAGGGGGTGCGCTGCCCGCGCCTCGAGGAGTACGTGGGCCCGCTGGTGGAGTTCTTCAAGCAGCACGAGGACGACCCGAGCTACTCGCCGGGCTAGAGGCAGCCGCCGGCGGCGGCTGCCTCTCCCACGTTCAGCGGCCCCGGTGGACCGAGACGAGCTCGAGGTGCTCGTCGCTGCCCTTGACGTCCACTTCTCGCACGGTGCCGATGCCCCGCACGTAGTACTTGTTGCTGATCACGCTGGGCTCGAGCGGCGTCCACTCCTTCGTCTTAAGCTTCCGCTTTGACTTGCTGAGGACACTGAAGTGGTCCTCGGCGTGGCCCTTGGAGAACTCCTGGCGGAAGGTCTGCCCCACCTTCGGGTGCGCCGGCATGAAGATGCCTGGCCGTGCACCGTTCACCCCCGTCTTCCACGAGCCCTCGGTGTCGGTGAGCTGGCCGTTCGCGTCGAGCG
>DAIMGB010000128.1:0-6138 GCA_036724195.1 Thermoleophilaceae bacterium | reverse complement strand
CCGGCCGTGTCCTGCACCCGCACCGTCGCCGGCCCGGAGCCGCTGCCGCCGCCGCTGGAGCCGCCGCCGCAGCCGGCCACGAGCAGCACGGCGGCTAGCGCCGCCAGGCGCGCCGCTTCCTCCCTCAGCCTCACATCTAAGGCCTACCCGGACCGCTCGTCAAGCACACCCTGGGCGATCTTGAAGGCGGTGTTCGCCGCGGGAACGCCGCAGTAGATCGCGCTCTGGAGCAGCACTTCCTTGATCTCGTCGGGCGTCATGCCGTTGCGCAGGGCGGCCCGCAGGTGCAGCTTCAGCTCGTCGTCGTGGCCCAGCGCGATCAGCGCGGTCAGCGTGATGGCGCTGCGGGTGCGGCGGTCGAGGCCCGGGCGGGTCCAGATCTCGCCCCACGCGTAGCGCGTGATGAAGTCCTGGAACTCCTTAGTGAACTCGGTCGCGTCGTCCGTGGCGCGGTCCACGTGCTCGTCGCCCAGCACCTCGCGGCGTGTGCGCATGCCCTCCTCGCTCATCGCTCGCCGAGGTGGCCCAGGACCAGGTCGGTGTACTCGCGCGGCCGGGCCACGTTGGCGATGTGGCGGGCGTCCTGGAGCACGCGAAAGTCGGCGCCGGGGATGGCCTCCGCGATGTCGCGGTTCCAGTCGGGTGGCGTGGACGGGTCGTCGTCGCCGGCGATCACGAGCGTGGGCGCCTTGATGCTGCCCACCTCCTCGCGCATGTCCATTTCGCGGATCGCCTCGCAGCAGCCCGCGTAGCCCTCGCCCGGAGTGGTGATCAGCATCTCCCGGAAGCGGTCGATCTCATCCGGCCGGCGCTCGTGGAAGGCCGGCGTGAACCAGCGCTCGAGTGCGGCCTCCGCCAGCCCTTCGACGCCCTCGGACGAGCGCGCCACCTTTGCTCGCCTGGTCCACTCCTCGGCGGGCGGGTACAGCGCGGTGGTGCACGACAGGACGAGGCGGTCGATCCGCTCGGGCGCGTTGATGCCCAGCCACATGCCGGTCATGCCGCCGATCGAGAGGCCGCAGAACGAGGCGCGCTCGATGCCGAGCTCGTCCAACAGCGCAAGCAGGTCCCCGCCGAGGTCCGCGATCGAGTACGGGCCGTCGGGCACATCGGACTGGCCGTGGCCGCGCTGGTCGTAGCGCAGCAGGCGGAAGCGCTCGGCCAGCTCGGGCGCCTGGGCGTCCCACATCGTTTGCGTGGTGCCGAGCGAGTTGGACAGCACCAGCACCGGCGCGTCCCCGGGCCCGTCCAGCCGGTGGTGCAGCCGCGCGCTCATGAGGCCCCCCGGTATAGCTGAAGCGCGCGATCGACGAAGGCGCCGGCCGAGCCGAGGTAGCCCAGGGGGTCGAGCACGCGGTCGAGCTCAGCCTCGCCCAGGCGGTCGCCCGCTTCGCCGGCCACCAGCTCGTCGCGCAGCGAGAGGCCGCCGTCGGCGGCGCGCTGCGCGGCCTCCCCCACCACGCGCTTGGCCTCGGCGCGGCCCATCTGCTCGGCCAGCGCAAACATCACGCTCTCTGCCATCGGCTGTCCGCCGCCGGCGTCCAGGTTCGCGCGCATCCGCTCCGCGTTCACCTCGAGCCCCTCCACGACCTCGCGCGCGTGCGCCGCCGCTCCCCCCGTCAGGGCGAGCGCCTCGCCGAGCGGCTCCCACTCGGACTGCCAGGCCCCGGCGGCCCGCTCGTGCTCCTGCGCCATCGCCTCCAGCAGCACGCCGGCGGCGCCGCGCACGCGCCGCGCGCAGGCGATCGCCAGCGCCGAGCCCACCGGGTTGCGCTTCTGGGGCAGTGTCGAGGAGCCGCCGCGGCCCTCGCCGGACGGCTCGGCCAGCTCGCCCACCTCCGTCTGCGACATCAGCACCACGTCGAGCGCCAGCTTCTCGATCGAGCCCGCGGCCAGCGCGAGCGCGGCGCCGAGCTCCGCGACGTGCGCGCGGTCGGTGTGCCACGGCAGCTCCGCCGCGGCCAGGCCGAGGCGCGCGGCCAGGCCCGCAACCACCGCAGTGCCCTTGTCGCCGAGCGGGGCCAGCGTGCCGGCGGCGCCGCCCAGCTGGGCCGGCAGGCGCTCGCGCAGCTTTGCCAGCCGCGTGCGGGCGCCGAGCACCGCCATCAGCCAGCCCGCGGCCTTCAACCCGAAGGTGGTGGGCAGCGCCTGCTGCATGAGGGTCCGGGCCACCAGCGGCGTGTCGCGGTGGGCCTCGGCCAGCGCGGCGCAGCCGGCCGCTACGCCCTCCAGCTCGGCGTCGATCAGCTCCAGCGAGTCGCGCGCCACGAGCATCGCCGCGCTGTCCAGCACGTCCTGGCTCGTGGCGCCCCAGTGCACGTAGCCGGCGGCTTCGCCCCCGACCTCGTCGGTCAGCGCCGACACCAGCGGCGCGGCCGGGTTGCCCGCGCCGCGCCCAGCCGCCCCGAGCTCGGCGGCGTCGAAGGCCTCCGCCCGGCACGCCACGGCGATCGCCCCGGCCGCCTCGGCCGGGATCAGGCCGGCCTCCGCCTCAGCCTCCGCCAGCGCCCCCTCGAAGTCGAGCATCGCCTGGAGCCAGGCGCGGTCGGACACCGCCTCGCGCAGCGCCGCGGGCACGAAGATCGGGCTGAACAGGCCGCTAGACGTCAAGGAAGGCGGTCTCGCCGTCGCCCTGGAGGCGGATGTCGAAGCGCAGCATGCCGTCCTCAGCCACGGCCACGAGCGTATCCCTGACCGCCTCGTCCTCGATGGAGGAGAGCAGCGGGTCCGCGGCGTTCGCCTGCTCCTCGTCGGGGAAGTACACCCGCGTGACCACCCGCTGCAGCAGGCCGCGGGCGAACACGGACATCTCGATGTGCGGCGCCTGCAGGCGCCCGTCCGGCCCGGGAACCGGCCCCGGCTTGACCGTGCGGAACTCGTAGCGCCCGTAGTCGTCGGTCTCAGAGCGGCCGAAGCCCTCGAAGCCGTCCTCGAGCGGCACGTCCGCGCGGTCGTCCTCGGGGTGCGCGTAGCGCCCGGCCTGGTTGGCCTGCCAGATCTCGATCATGCCGTCGTCGATCGGCTCGCCGTCGCCGTCGGTGAGCGTGCCGCCAAGCCCGATCGCGCCGGGGTGGTTCGCCGAGACCAACTCGGTGCCATCGTCCCAGGGCAGGCCGATGTGGAAGTACGGCCCGACCGTCTGCGATGCGGTGGGTCGCAGCGCCACTAGTCCTCCATCGGCGTGGCCTCGCGGCCGCGCAGCACGATGTCCCACTTGAAGCCCAGCGACACGTCCGGCACGGTGCTCTCCAGGTCGAAGCTCGAGATCAGGCGCTCGCGGTCGCGCTCGTCGCGCACGGAGTTGTAGATCGGGTCCTGGAAGAAGAGCGGGTCGCCGGGGAAGTACATCTGGGTGACCAGCCGCGTGGCGAAGGCCGGCCCGAACAGCGAGAAGTGGATGTGGGCCGCGCGCCAGGCGTTGTAGTGGTTCGGCCACGGATAGGCGCCCGGCTGGATGGTCGTGAACTCGTAGTTGCCCTCGCTGTCGGTCGCGCAGCGCCCGGCGCCGTCGAAGTTCGGGTCGAGCGAGGCGGGGTGCTGGTCGCCCTGGTGGCGGTAGCGCCCCCCGGCGTTGGCCTGCCAGACCTCGATCAGCGCGTCTGGCACCGGCCGCCCGTCGCCGTCGAGCACGCGGCCGGCCACCGTGATGCGCTGGCCGATGGCCTCCTCCTCGTGCTGGCAGGTGAGGTCGTTGTCGGTCTCGGAAACCCGGTCGCGGCCGTAGACCGGGCCGGTGATCTCGGACAGGCCGTCGGGCACGTAGATGAGCGGCCGCTGCGGCGCCCGCTTGACCGTGGCTCGGTAGCCCGGCGAGAGCAACGGCGGGTCCACGTCCAGGTGCTCGCGCCGGTAGCCCCTCACGATGCTGCCTCCGCTTCGACCACCATCGCGATGCCCTGCCCGACGCCGATGCACAGCGCCGCGAGCCCGTAGCCGCCGCCGCGGCGCTGCAGCTCGTGGACGAGCGTCGCCAGGATGCGTGCGCCCGAGCAGCCGATCGGGTGCCCGAGCGCGACCGCCCCGCCGTTCACGTTCACGATCTCCCGGTCGAGCTCGGTCCACTCGGCCAGGCAGGCAAGCGTCTGCGCGGCGAACGCCTCGTTCAGCTCCACGAGCGCCAGGTCGCCCCAGCCGATGCCGGCCCGCTCGAGCGCCCTGTTGGCCGCCTCGACCGGCGCGATGCCGTAGAGCGGCGGGTCCACGGCGTTCAGCCCGCGCGAGACGATGCGCGCCAGCGGCTCGCGGCCGGACGCCTCCACGCCCGCCTCGTCGGCCATCAGCAGGGCGGCCGCACCGTCGTTCAGTGGCGACGCGTTGCCGGGCGTGACGCTGCCGTCCTTGCGAAAGGCGGGCCTGAGCTTGGCCAGCGACTCCATCGAGCTGTCTGACCTGATCGTCTCGTCGCGCTCCAGCTCGGTGTCGGGCACGTCGACCGCCTCGTCGTCGAAGCGGCCCTCCTCCCAGGCCGCCGCGGCGCGCTTGTGGCTGCGCACGGCGTACTCGTCCTGGGCCTCGCGCGAGACGGAGTATTTGTCAGCCAGGATCTCGGCCCCCTCCCCCAGCGAGGTCGCGTAGTCCTCCGGCATGTTCGGGTTCACGAGCCGCCAGCCGAGCGTGGTGGAGTGGAGCTGCTGATCGCCGCGGTCGAATGGCTTCTCGGGCTTCAGCATCACGTAGGGCGCGCGGCTCATCGACTCCACGCCGCCGGCGATGCACACCGAGGCGTCGCCCATGCCGATCGCGCGATTGGCCTCCACCGCCGCCTCCATACCGGAGCCGCAGAGGCGGTTCACCGTTGCGCCGGGCACGCTGGTGGGCAGTCCGGCCAGCAGCACCGCCATGCGGGCCACGTCGCGGTTCTCCTCGCCCGCGCCGTTCGAGTTGCCGAAGAACACGTCGCCGATCCGCTCGGGGTCCAGCTCGGGGCTGCGCTCCACGAGCGCCCTGACCACGGTCGCGGCCAGGTCGTCCGGGCGCACGCCGGCCAGCCCGCCCCCGTACTTCCCGGTGCGGGTGCGCACCGCGTCGAGGATGTACGTCTCGCCCGCCATCAGGCCGCCTGCTCCAGGGCGCTCTTCAGCTCTCGCAGCACGGTCAGCTCCTCGGTCGATGGGGGTTCTGTCTCGCTCAGGTCGTCGGCCAGCTTCAGGTCCCAGCCGGTGCCCTCGCGCGCCTGGTCGGCTGTCACCCCCGGGTGCAGCTGGGTCTGGACCAGCTCGCCGCTGTCCGGATCGGGGCGCAGCAGGCCCAGGTCGGTGATCACCACGGACGGGCTGCCCGCCGAGGAGAGGAAGTCGAGCTTCTCGACGAAGGCACGGGGCGACTGGCGCATGATCACGATTATGTCCTTTGCCAGCGCGGCGATCTCGGGCGCCCCGCCCGCGCCGGGCAGCCTCACCTTCGGGTGGTCGTAGTCGCCGATCACCGTGCTGTTCAGGTGGCCGCGGGGGTCGATCTGCGCGGCGCCCAGGAAGCCCACGTCGATCCAGCCCCCCTGCAGCCAGTAGTTGAAGATCTCCAGCACCGAGACCACGGAGTCGGCCGTCTCGGCCAACTCGCCGTCGCCGATCGACAGCGGAAGCGTGGCGGGCTTCGAGCCGATCGTGCCTGACTCGTACACCAGCACGGTGCGCGGTGCGTGCGTGAGGCGCGCGAGGTTCGCGGCCGTGCTGGGCAGGCCGATGCCCACGAAGCAGACCGTGCGATCGGTCAGCTCGCGCGCGGCGGCCACCGTCATGGCCTCGTCGGCCGTGAACTCCTGGCTCATCCGACGTTCTGCTCCATCCAGCCGCGGAAGGTCTCGCGGTCGCGGCTGATCTCGTCCCAGCGCTGGTAGAAGCCGTTGTCGCGGTCGTAGTAGTCGTGGGCGTAGGAGGGGTGGGCGCCGTTCGGCGCCTCCGCGACGGCCGTGACCGCCCAGGTGGGCAGCACGATCGCCCCCGGCCGCGGCTCCAGCTCGTCCACGACCTCCTCGACCGTCACGAGCGAGCGCTCCGAGGCCAGCACGATCTCCTTCTGCACGCCGATGATTCCCCACAGCTGCACGTTGCCCTCGCGGTCGGCGCGCTGGGCGTGCACGACGCCCACGTCGGGCCTCAGGGCGGGCACGGCCGCCAGCTCCTCGCCGGTGAACGGGCA
>DAIMGB010000127.1:0-6166 GCA_036724195.1 Thermoleophilaceae bacterium | reverse complement strand
CATGTCGATGAAGTCGATGACGATGATGCCGCCGATGTCGCGCAGCCGCAGCTGGCGCACCACCTCGTCGGCGGACTCGAGGTTGGTCCGCGTGATCGTGTCCTCGAGCTTCGCGCCCTTGCCGCGGCCGGTGAAGGACCCGGAGTTCACGTCGATCACCGTCATCGCCTCGGCGTAGTCGATGATCAGGTAGCCGCCGGAGGGCAGGTCCACACGCCGGTGCAGCGTCGACTGGATCGCGTCCTCGACGCCGTAGTGCTCGAACAGCCCCTCCTTCTTCTCCTTGTAGACCTCGAGCCGGTCGAGCAGCTCGGGCGCCGTCCGGTTGAAGAAGGACTGCAGCCTGTGGTGCTGCTTCTCATCGTCCACGAGCGCGCGCTCGAACTCGCCGGAGAAGATGTCGCGCGCCACGCGCACGGACAGGTCGGCCTCTTGGAAGACCATCGCGGGCGCCTGGGTCTCCTTGGCGCGCTGCTGGAGCACGTCGTAGAGCTTGTGTAGGTACTTGATCTCCCGCTCGAAGTCCTCGCGCTTTGCGCCCTGCGCGGCGGTGCGGACGATGGCGCCGCCCTCGCGCAGGTCGATCTTCGCCGCCGCCTTGCGCACGCGGTCGCGCTCCTTGGTGTCGAGCCGGCGCGACACGCCGACCCCCTCGCCCTGGGGCACGTACACGAGGTAGCGCCCGGCGATCGACAGCTGCATCGACAGCCGCGGGCCCTTCGTCTTCAGCGGGTCCTTGACCGCCTGCACCAGGATCTCCTGGCCGGGCTTCAACAGCTCCGTGATGCGCTTGCCGCGCTGGCGGCCGGAGCGGCCGCGGCGCGCGACCTCCACGCCCGGGATGACGATGTCGTCCGCGTGCAGGAAGCCGTTCTTGTCCAGCCCGATGTCCACGAACGCGGCCTCGAGGCCGGGCAGGACGTTGTCGACCTTGCCCTTATAGACGTTGCCGACGATCGAGCGCGAGCCGCGGCGCTCGATGTAGATCTCGGCTACTCGCGGCTCAGCCTGCTTGTTGCGCTCCTCGTGCTCGAGGATCGCCACTCTGGTTTCGCCTCGGTCCACCGAGACGAGCAATTGCTTCTTCAAGATTTCCTCTCATAAGTCTCTGAGGCCCTTCGCCGCCGCGACCTCGCGCGCTTGCGCGTGGATCGACTGGAGCAGCCCAAGGGCCATGAAGGTCACTAGCACCGACGAGCCGCCATAGCTGAGCAGCGGCAGTGGGACGCCGGTGATGGGCATGATCCCGATGGTCATGCCCACATTCACGAATGTCTGGAACATCAGCATCGCTGTTATCCCCCCGGCGATCAGGGCGCCGTAGAGGTTCTTCGACATCGTCAGGATGCGAAGGGATCTCCAGATAAGCAACGCGAATAACGACAAGACTAGAGCCGCCCCGATAAAACCGAATTCCTCGCCCACTACGGAGAACACGAAATCGGTGTGGTGCTCTGGCAGGAAGTCGAGTCTTGTCTGTGTCGCCTGGTCGCCGCGGCCGGACTTTCCGCCCGCTCCGACGGCGGTCAGCGACTGGTTCACCTGGTAGCCCTGCTCGCGCGGGTTCGAGGTGGGATGCAGGAACGCTGTCAGGCGGTCCACCTGGTAGGGCTTGAGCACCTGAACGCCCAGCGCGGGCGCAGCCACCAGCACCAGAACGATCGCCCCGACCGCAAGCGCGCCGAGCGCAGCGAAGTGGGTCCACTTGGTGCCCGCCACGAACAGGATCGCCGTGGCGATGGCCAGGTAAACGAGCCCCGATCCGAGGTCCGGCTGGGCCACCACGAGGATGGCCGGGAAGACCGCCAGCAGGATGATGCGGCTGGTGGTCTCGCGCTCGTTGATGCGGCGCATGCGGTCCACCATGAAGCCGGCCAGCGCCAGCACGAGCAGCAGCTTGCCAAGCTCGGACGACTGGAAGTTGAAAAAGCCGATGTCGATCGAGCGCTTGGATCCGCGCGCCGTGGCGCCGATGCCGTACACCAGCACGATCGCGCCGATCATGAGCCCGTACACGCCGAGCTTCCACTCGCGGACCCGCGAGTAGTCGAAGCGCGACAGCAGCAGCATCAGCACCACGCCGATCCCGCCGTAGGCGGCCTGGCGGTAGACGTAGTAGTTGGGCTGGCCCGCGATGTCGTTCTTGGTCGCGCCTGAGAGCACGAGCAGGCTGGCGCCGAGCAGGCCGAGCGCGGCCAGCAGCAGAAAGGGGTCGATGCGCAGCAGGGCGTGCCGGCGCGGCTCCGAGAAGCCGTGCACGCTGGCGCCGATCGGGTTCGCGGCCATCAGTCGGACGGGCCTCCGCCGTGCACGAGGCCCTCGTGCTTGACGCCGAAGAGCTGCGCCAGGATCCGGCGCGCCATCGGCGCCGCGGTGTCCGCGCCGAAGCCGCCGGCCTCGTCGGTCACGGCCACGACGTACTTGATGCTCGGGTACGGCGCCAGCGCCACGTACCAGGACTGGTCGGGGCGCCCGAGCCCCTTCTGTGCCGTGCCGGTCTTGCCGGCCACGGGGATCGGGAAGCCCTTGAACACGGCGGCGGACGTGCCGCCCGGCTGGCTGGCCGCGCCGCGCAGGCCATCGAGGATCGCCTGGCGGAACTCCGGCTTGATGTTCAGGCGCCGTTCCGCGGGCGCCTGCAGCTCCTGCAGCGCACGGCCGCTCGAGTCCTCGATGCGCATGCCTACGCGCGGCGCCAGCACCTTGCCGCCGTTGGCGATCGCCGCGTAGGCGACGGCCATCTGCAGCGGGTTCGCCTTCAGGTCGCCCTGGCCGACCGCCAGGTTGATGTTGTCGCCCGCGCTCCATGGGCGGTCGGTGAGCTTCTTCTTGAAGAGCCGGTCGCGCCAGCTCGGCGAGGGCACGAGTCCCGGCAGCTCATTCGGCAGGTCGATGCCGGTGTCGCGGCCGAGGCCCAGGCGACGGGCCCAGGTCTGGAGCAGCAGCCCGTTGCCCGCGCCATTCATGTCCAGGCCGAGGCGATAGAAGAACACGTCGCTCGACACCGTCAGCGCCTTGCGCAGCGCGAGCGCGCCGTTCACCGCGCCGCCGGCGTTCTTGAAGGTCACGCCGCCCACCTTCAGGGAGCCCGGGTCGTACTGCACGGTGTCGGGCGTGATCACGCCGCCCTCGAGCGCAGCGGTGGAGGTGATCAGCTTCATCGTCGAGCCGGTGGGATACCCGCCCTGGATGGCGCGGTCGGTGAGCGGGGCGCCGTTGTTGGGATCCGACAGCCGCTTGTAGTCCGACGCCTTGATGACCTTCGAGAAGATGTTCGGGTCGAACGACGGCTGCGAGCCGAGCGCCACGACCTCGCCGTTCTGCACGTTCATCACGACGAACGCCCCGCGGCCCGTGCCACCGGCCAGGGCGGCCTGGCCCGCTTTCTGAACGTCGAGGTCGATCGACAGGCGCAGCTGGCGGCCCTGCTGGGGCTGGCGCACGGCCAGCTCGCCCTTCAGGTTGCCGGAGGCGTCCACCTGCACGCGGCTGGCGCCGTTCTTGCCGCGCAGGAAGCGGTCGTACTGGGACTCGATGCCCTGCTGGCCCACCCGGTCGCCGAGCGCGACGCCGCGGTAGCGCGGGTCCTTCAGCTCCTCCTTGGTGACCTCGCCGACGGTGCCGAACAGGTGGGCGCCGATCTGGTGGTGGGGGTACTGGCGCAGGAAGACACGCTCCACGGTCACGCCAGGGAAGTCCTCCTGGTGCTCGAGCAGGTAGGAGACGAGCGGCAGGGGCACGTCCTGCTTGACCGTGGCGCTCGAGAACGGCAGGGCCTTGAACTCGTTCATCACCGCGCGCTCGGTGCGGCGCGGGCTGGTGCCCAGCACCCTGCCGAGGCGGTGGAACAGCTTGGTGCGCTTGGCGCCGCTCGGCAGCTTGCCGGGCGTGACCTTCACCGCCAGGCCGGTGCGGTTGTCCACCAGGGTGCGACCCTGCCGGTCGACGATCGCCCCGCGCGGCGCCTGCACCTTGATCTCGCGGATCTGGTTGTTGTTGGCCTCGGCGCGGTACTTGTCGCCCGACAGCACCTGCAGGTACCAGAGCCTGAAGAAGACCACGGCGAAGGCCACGAGAGCGATGCCGCCGATGATCGCCACGCGGACGGCCAGCTGCGGGGTGAGCGTGGGTCGGCGGTCGTTGTCGAGATACACCGGCGGCTAGACCTCCAGCCCGCGCAGGCCGAGCGGCCCGGTCTCCCGCGGAGGCTGGCGGCGGCGCCGGACCTCGGAGGGATCAACCACCAGCGACGGCCGCAGCACGCGCCGGCAGCCGGCGAACACGGGCAGCGCGAGCAGCGCGTTCAGGAGCACGGTCACGATCATCTCGCGAATCACGATGGGGCTGACGGTGGCCCCCACGTCGAGCATGAACGAGACGGCGGCGAACGCGGTCACCCAGCCGGCCGTGGCTGCCGCGCCGACAGGGATCGGCAGCAGCTCGTGGGCGGGGTCTCGCAGCTCGCGGAAGCGGCCGACGCCGTAGGCCACGGCGGTCAGCACGAGCGAGGAGGCGCCCATCGTCCCCCCGACGGCGAGGTCCAGCAGGAAGCCCATCGCGAAGCCGCTCGCTGCCCCGGCGACGCTGCCCCCGTAGTAGGCGATCGCGGCCACGACCAGCGGAACCAGGTCCACGTGGCCGCCGAACAGGCCGATCTGCCCGACCGCGGAGAGCTGGAGCACCAGCGCCAGCAACAGCAGCAGCGCGATGCGAAGGACTGTTCCCGGGGAACGGGTCACGGCACGGTCAGCCCGGCTGTCTGGGAGGGCTGCCCGCGGGAGGTGAGCACCTGAACGAAGTCGATCCGGCGCAGGTCGGCAAACGGGTTGATGTGGACGCGCTGGTAGAGCTCGACCTCGTTGAGGTCCACGTGGGTCACGCGGCCGATCGGGATCCCGCGCGGGAAGAGCGACTCCACGCGCGAGGAGGTGAATCCCGAGGTGACGACGGTGGTGCCCTCGGTCACGCGCCGGCCCTTCTCGACGAAGTCGAGCAGCAGGTCGCCCGGGTTGCCCACCTCCGGCTTGACGATGCCGTTGGCGCCCTGGGGCATCACCTGGGCCGAGACGGCGCTCGAGGCGTCGGTCAGCAGGGTGACCTCGGCGGTGCCACCGGTCACGCGGGTGATCTTGCCCGCCAGGCCGCCCGATGCGATCACCGGCTGGTCCACCTTGAGGCCGTCGCTCTCGCCCTTGTCGATCTTCACGCTCGAGTACCAGACGGTAGGCGAGCGGGCGATCACGCGTGCCGTCACGGGCTTTGTGCCGCGCGGGTAGCCGGCGTCGCGCCGGAGGCCCACCAGGCCGCGCAGCTGGGTGTTGTCGCGCTCGGCCGTCTGCGACTGCGCCAGCTGGCCGCGGAGGCGCTCGACCTCGCCCTTCAGGCGCTTGTTCTCCTTCTTGGCGTCGAACGTGTCGCCGGCCCAGCCGAACAGGTCGCGGACGGGCTTGAGCGCTCGGCTCGCCCCGGTCTCGATGGGCGCCAGCGCCGACTGCGCGCCGCTCTGCAGCGAGTGCAGGAAGCCGCCACCGGACTCGCCGAAGTAGGCGGTCAGGAGCGCCACCGAGAGCGCTACGCATATGGCGAGGACCGCTCTTCTGCGGCGGACCACACCCTTGTCGAACACGTTCAGAGCCCTCCGGGGGCGCCGCGTCGCCTACCGGCGCCGGTTGTTTCGGGAATTCTTGTTGCTGCGGTGGATGGCCTCGAACTCCTCGAGGCTGCGACCCGAGCCCACCGCCACGCACGTGAGCGGCGACTCCGCCAGGTGCGCCGGCATCTGGGTCTCGTCGCGAAGGCGCTCGTCGAGGCCCTGAAGCAGCGCGCCGCCGCCCGCCAGCATGATGCCGCGGTCCATGATGTCCGAGGCCAGCTCCGGCGGGGTGCGGTCGAGCGTCTCCTTCACGGCATCGATGATGGCTTGCAGCGGCTCCTCGAGCGCCAGGCGCACCTCTTCGCTCGTGAGCACGATCGTCTTCGGCAGTCCCGACACGAGGTCGCGGCCGCGAATCTCGGCCTGAACCTCCTCGTCGAGCGGGAAGGCGGAGCCGATCTCGAGCTTGACCTCCTCGGACGTCTGCTGCCCGATCATCAGCTTGTACTCCCGCTTGACGTAGTTGATGATCGCCTCGTCGAGCTCGTCGCCGCCGATGCGGATCGACTGCGA
>DAIMGB010000126.1:0-6178 GCA_036724195.1 Thermoleophilaceae bacterium | reverse complement strand
GCAGCAGCACGCGGTCCTTGTCGTCGCCGAAGGCCGTGGTGCGCAGCCAGGTCGCCCCGTCGCGCTCGTAGCGTCCCTCGAGCGAGTCGAGCAGCTTCATCGCAGCGCCGCTCTCGTACAGCTCGCGCTCCGAGGCGAAGCGGTCCATCCGGACGCGGAAGCGAGCGAGCGTGGTGCGCACCGAGTCGAGCATCCGCTCCACCCCAAGCCGGGCCAGCTCCTCGGGGTCCGCGTCGGCCGCGCCGTCGATCTGCGCCGCCAGCTCGGTCACGTAGCCGCCGCGGTAGCCGTCGTCGGGCGGGTCCTCGCCGCGCGCGCGTGCCTTGATCGACTCGCCGAAGCGCTCGACCTGGCTGCCGCGGTCGTTCACGTAGTACTCGCGGTCGACCTCGTTCCCGGCCAGCTCCAGGATGCGGCTGAGCGAGTCGCCGTAGGCGGCGTGCCGGCCGGAGGCCACCGTGAGCGGGCCGGTGGGGTTGGCCGAGACGAACTCCACGTTCACTCGCTCGGCGGTCTCGGGGCGGCCCTCGCCGTAGCGGTCCCCCGCCGCGATCAGGCCCGCCAGGGCCTCGAGGTACCAGGCGTCGGCCATGAACAGGTTGAGGAAGCCTGGCCCGGCGATCTCGACGCGCTCGACCGCCTCCCCCAGCCGGTCGCCGACCACCTGCCCGAGCCTCTCGGCGATCGCGCGCGGCGACTCGCCCATGGACGGCGCCAGCAGCATCGCGGCATTGGTGGAGTAGTCGCCGAAGTCCGGCCGGGGCGGGCGCTCGAGGAGGGGCAGCTCCACGGGGCCGTCGCCGCGCAGCTCGCAGGCGGCCTCGCTGACGGTGTCGAGCAGGTCGGAGATCGGGTCCATGGTCTTAATAGTGGTAGGGCTCCCGGGCCAGGATCTTGTGGGCACGATAGAGCTGCTCCAGCAGCACCACCCGGGCGAGCTGGTGCGGGAGCGTCATCGGCCCCAGCGACAGCTTCAGGTCGCACTGATCGAGCTCCAGGCCCTTGGGGCCGCCGATCACGAAGCACACGTCGCGCCCTCCCTGTCGGCGCTCCTCGAGCCAGTCGCTGAAGCCGTGCGAATCGAAGCTCGTGCCCCCCGGCGAGAGCAGCACCACGTAGGCGCGCTCAGGGATCCGCGGCGGGGCCTTCTCGTCCTCGCGGACCTCGATCAGCTGGAGGCGCACGTGCCCGCCGATCAGCTTGCGGTAGTGCTCGACGTCGTCCTGGTAGGGCGGGCGCAGCCGGCCAACCGCGATCACGGAGATCCTCATGGGAGGGCTTGCGATACTAGTCATGTGCCTGAAGAGGACAACAACGAGCGCCACTTCAACATCCACGCGGATCCAGAGAAGATGGCGGGCGAGTACGCCAACTTCGCGAACGTCTCGCACTCGGACTACGAGTTCTCGATCACCTTCGCGCGGGTCGACCACGAGGTCGAGGAGGGCGAGGTGCCGGGCGTCGTCGTCTCGCGCATCAACCTCTCGCACCAGTTCATGCGAGAGCTGATCGACGCGATGGAGGACAACTTCTCCAAGTGGAGCACCCGCGAGGGGATCCGCGAGCTGCCCGAGTTCGACGACGGGCCCGAGACCACGACCTAGCGCGCGGAGCGCGCCCAGGCCTCGCCGATCCCGATCCGTTCCTGCGTGGTCGGGTGGGTGCCGAACACCAGCTGAAGCAGCCTCGGTGGGTCCGGCTGGGCGACGTTGGTGATCGCCAGCTCGCGCTCGAGCGCGATGAACGCGGCGGGGTTGTGGGTGAGCCTCAGCGAGAAGGCGTCGGCGCTGGCCTCGACCTGCCGCGAGAGCGCGTTCGACGCGCTGCCGAGGGCGAACGAGACGAGCGCCAGCGAGAGCGCCACGGCCGGAAGCACGGCGGGGCCGGGCCGCCGCGAGGGGTCTGCAAGCCCCTCTTTGGCGCCGATCCGCTCGGCCAGCGCCTGGGCGAGGAAGGTGGCGGCCGGCGCGACGAGAGCGAGCCACGCCAGCCCGCGCCAGATGTCGTGGTGGGCCTGGTGGCCGAGCTCGTGGGCCACCACAGAGCGCACCTGGTCGGGCGGGAACTCCTTGATCAGGTTGTCGTAGAGCACCACGCGCTTGGTGTGACCGATGCCGTTCACGTAGGCGTTCACGCCGGTGGTGCGCCTGCTGGCGTCGATCTCGTAGACCTCCCCCACGTCGACCCCGGACTCGCGCGCCAGCTGCAGCACCTCGCTGCGCAGGTGACCCGGGGGCAGCCGCTGGAAGCTGTTGAAGAGCGGGTCCACGAGCACCGGGAAGAGCCACAGCGACGCGATGCCGAGCCCGATCGCGGTGACCGCCGCAGCCATCCACCAGTGGCGCCGCAGGCGGCGAATCAGGGCCAGCGCCAGCGCCGCGCCGCCGGCGGCGAACAGGGCGCCCAGGCCCGCCGACTTGGCCACGTCGCCCGCCCACGAGCCCCAATCCTGGGTGGACAGCCCGAAGTTCACCGCGCGCTCGTGCGCAACCGCGGACAGTGGCAGGCCGGTCACCACCAGCGCCAGCGAGATCCCGGCCCCGGCGCCGGCAGCCCCGAGCAGCGGGCGCTTGCCGAGGCGATCGAGCAGCCGTGGCGGGCGCAGGGCGAGCAGCGCGAGCGTTCCGCCGCTGACCGCGAGCCCCGCCAGGCCGATCAGGCGCTGGGTGTCGGCGAAGTCGCTGGCGCGCTGGAGCTGCTGCGGGCTGAAGTAGGCTCTTACGTCTACCGGCACCGGCTCGATCAGCCCGCTGCGGGGGCGCAGGATCACGGTGGCGGCCGCGGCGGCCACGCCGGCGACCGCGATCGCGAGCGGCAGCCGCAGGCGACGGTTCTCCATCAAGCGGACACTGTAGAAGGCACACCAATGCGCATCGCCCTGCTCTCAGACGTGCATGGCAACCTGCCCGCCCTGCGGTCGGTGCTCAAGGACGTGCGCGGCTCGGAGGCCGATCAGGTCTGGTGCCTCGGCGACCTGGTGGGCTACGGGGCCGAGCCGGACGGCTGCGTCGAGCTGGTGCGGGAGGCCTGCGACGTCTGCCTGGCCGGCAACCACGACCTGGTGGTCACCGGCGACATCGACATCGCCGACTTCTCGTCGAACGCCGCCGCGGCGGCGCGCTGGACGCAGGAGAACATCGCCGAGGAGGCGCTCGCCTTCCTGCGCGAGCTCAAGCCCGAAGACCCCGCCCGCGAGCCCGGCCTCTACCACGCGAGCCCGCGCGACCCGGTCTGGGAGTACGTGCTGTCCACCTGGCAGGCGCTCGAATGCATGGAGGAGATGGAGCCGAGGGTGGGCGCCGTGGGGCACTCGCACGTCGCCCTCTTCTTCCACAGCAACGGCGATGCGGAGGTCGGAGGGGCCGTGGCGCCCGCCGGGACCGAGCTCGATCTCTCGACCGGCAGGTGGCTGATCAACCCCGGGGCGGTGGGGCAGCCGCGCGACGGCGACCCACGCGCCGCGTGGCTCCTGCTAGACACAGATACCTGGACCGCCGCCTGGCGCCGCGTGGAGTACCCGATCGACGAGGCCGCCCGGGCGATCGAGCAGGCCGGACTGCCGACCGTGCTCGGAGAGCGGCTCTACGCCGGACAGTGACCATGAGACTCGCGAAGACCACAGCCCTGATCGCCTGCCTGGCGGCCGCCTTCCTGGGTGGCTGCGGCTCCTCAAACGACAAGGGCAAGCAGATCCCCGCCGCCACCCGGGTCGAGCTCGACAAGCGGCTGAACTCGATCAGGGGCCGCTTCGACTTCGGCGGCGGCGCGTGCGCTGACATCGCGAAGGATCAGGCGTCGGTGCAGCAGACCCTGGACGCGCTGCCGAGCAACGTCGACCCGGACGTGAAGAACGCTCTGAACGACGGCTTCGCCCGCCTCTTCGAGCTCACGGACTCGCAATGCGACGCGAAAAAGGGCCAGCAGACCGACACGCAGCCCACGGCGCCGACGCCGCCCCCGGTGGATACGCAGACGACCGAGTCCACCCCCACGACGCCCACCGACAGCACGCCGCAAAGCACGACCCCTCAGCAGACCACGCCCAAGAAGGCCAAGCCGCCAAAGGGCAACGGCGGCGGCAACTCGGCGCCGCAGTCGGGCAACGGAGGCGCCGGAGTCGCCCCGGGGGAGCTGCCGTGAGCCCGCCGGAAGAGGTCGCCGGCCGCTACCGCATCGAGCGCCGCCTCGGCGCCGGCGGCATGTCCACGGTCTTCCTGGCCACGGACACCGTGCTGGAGCGGGCGGTGGCGGTGAAGCTGCTGGCCGAGCACCTGGCCGAGGACCCCGACTTCGTGGCCCGCTTCCGGCGAGAGGCCCTGGCGGCCGCCCGCCTGCAGCACCCGAACATCGTGCAGGTCTTCGACTCCGGCCAGGACGACGCCAGCGAGCGCCACTACATCGTCATGGAGTACGTGGACGGCCCCTCCTGCGCGGACATGCTGCGCGAGCGCAAGCAGCTCGACATCGAGGAGACGGTGCGCATCGTGCGCGACGCCTGTCACGGGCTCGACTACGCCCACCGCGCCGGGGTGGTGCACCGCGACGTGAAGCCGGGCAACCTGCTGCTGGCCAACGAGACGGGCTTCACGAAGCTCGCCGACTTCGGCATCGCGAAGGCCGCCGAGCAGACCCGCATCACCCAGGTGGGCTCGGTGCTCGGCACCGCCGCCTACCTCTCGCCCGAGCAGGCCCGCGGCGAGGAGGCCGGGCCGCCCTCGGACATCTACTCGCTGGGCGTCTGCGCCTACCAGTTCCTCGCGGGCCGCCTGCCGCACGAGTACTCGTCGCTCACCGAGCTCGCGCTCAAGCAGCAGCAGGAGGGTGTGGACCCCATCACCGCCTCGCGGCCCGAGGTGCCGCGCGAGCTGGACCAGGCGATCCGGCTTGCGCTCGAGCGCGACCCGGCCATGCGTTACTCGTCGGCCCTCGAGATGGCAAAGGCTCTGGAGGCTGGTCTTCAGGGCGAGTCGACCGCGGCCACCCAGGCGCTCGCCGCCACCGACTACGGCCGTGACCCGACCATGGCCACGCGCGCCATGCGGACCCGCGCCGCCACGACCCCACCCCCGGCGCGCGAGCGCACGGGCACGCGCGCCCCGGCCCGCCAGGCCACACGCGCGCCCGCCCCCAAGCGACGCATCGGCGGCTTCCTGGCCCTGCTGGCGGTGGTCGCGGCCATCGCCGCGGTCGGCCTGGCCCTACTGGCCGCGAACAGCAAGGGCGTCCAGGCGCCCAACAGCAACGACGCGCGCGACCAGATCCAGCAGCTACACCAGTTCCTGCGGGACCACTCGAGTCAGTAGGGCGCTTCGCCGCGCAGCACGCGCGCGGCGTAGTCCTCGTACTGGCCAGCTTCGATCGCGGCCCGGATGCCGCGCATCAGCTCGGCCATGAAGGTCAGGTTGTGCAGCGTGATCAGGCGGGCGGCGGTCAGCTCGCCCGCGCGCGCCAGGTAGTGCAGGTAGGCGCGGCTGTGCCCGCCGCAGGCCGGGCAGGGGCAACGCTCGTCGATTGGCTCCTGGCTCGAGCGCCAGGCCGCCTTCGAGAGGTCCAGTCGCCAGCGGGAGGCGGGGTTCTGCACGAGCGCCGTGCCGTGGCGGCCCAGCCGCGTGGGCGTGGCGCAGTCGAAGCTGTCGACCCCCGCTCCCACCGCGTGCACGATGTCGTCCACGTCGCCGATGCCCAGCAGGTGGCGGGGGCGTTCGTCCGGCAGCTCGCGCAGCGACCACTCGAGCACCTCGTGCATCTGGGCCTTCTCCTCCCCCAGCGAGCCGCCGATTGCCACGCCGTGGACCCGCGCCCCCGCCACGTAGGCGGCCGACTGCCCGCGCAGGTCCTCGTGCACGCCGCCCTGCACGATCCCGTAGAGCAGCTGGCCCTCCGGCGCGTTCGCGGAGTGCCAATCCACGCAGCGGTCGAGCCAGCGGTGGGTACGCTCCATCGAGCGAGCGGTGTAGTCGCGCTCCACGTGGAAGGGCGTGCACTCGTCGAAGGCCAGCGCGATGTCCGAGCCGAGCGCCGCCTGCACCTCCATCGAGGTCTCCGGGCCCATGAAGCGCTCCGCGCCGTCGGTGTAGGAGCGAAAGCGCACGCCCTCCTCGTCGATCGACAGCACGCGCGACTCGCGCGAGCCGCGCCGCCGCTTGACCTCGTCGGCCACCGAGCCGCGGCCCATCGA
>DAIMGB010000125.1:1668-6197 GCA_036724195.1 Thermoleophilaceae bacterium | reverse complement strand
CCGCTTGCTGCGCGTGCTTTCCGATGGCCATTTCTACCGCGTTGGCGGACACCAGCCCTTGAAGGCCAATGTCCGCGTCATCGCGGCGACCCACCAGAATCTGGAGCAGCGCGTACGCGACGGCTTGTTTCGCGAGGACTTGTATCACCGCCTCAACGTGATTCGCCTGCGCCTGCCGAGCCTGGACGCGCGCTGGATCTGGCCGGCGCTGGCGGCAGGGGCCGCCTTCGCCGTGGTGGCCGCCCCGGTGGTGCTGTCGGGCATGGCGGGCTTCACGGGCTACTCGCGGATCGTGGACATCGCGCACCAGTTCGACTTCTCCGCGTACCTGGCGACGAAGGGTCGGGCCGTGCCCCCAGTCACTGACAGCTCGTATCTCGAGGTGGCAATCAAGACGCTGGCGATCGGCTATCCCGGCGGCTGGCAGGCCACGCTTGGGGGGTTCGCGCGGCTCACCGGCACGGACCTCGTCTGGATCTACCAACCGCTGCTCTCGATGACCGCGGCGATGTTGTCGCTCTCCGTGTACGGGCTGCTCGAGCGCATGATCGCTTCGCGGCCGCTGCGAGGCGTGGCCGCAGGCGCCGCCGCACAGCCCAACATCCTCTACGCGTACGGGACCGTGGGCGGCTTCAAGGAGCTCGCGGCAGCGTCGTGCCTCGTGCTCACCATGGGGGTGCTCGGCCACACGGCCTCCGAGCGCGGCTGGCGCTCTGCCGTGCCCGCGGCCGTGGGGATATCGGCCAGCCTGGCGAGCCTCAACCTGACGATCGTCCCCTGGCTCGGGATCTTCGTGGCCGGCACAGTGCTGGTGATGGTGTGGCGAGCGCCGCGGCGCATCCTCACGGTGCCGCGCATCGCCGCGCTGGGGCTGATGGTGGTCCTCCTCTCGCTGCCGACTCTGATCGAGGCGGCGAAGCTGGCGCCGGTGGCGGCTCAGGCCGAGGGCAGCGGCCGAACCGTGCTCGTGGACCTCGGCAACCTAGCCGAGCCGATGCCCGTGTTGGCGGCGGCCGGCGTCTGGCTGACGCGCGACTACCGCTTCACTTCAACGGGCAAGGGGCCGGTCACCTACGCGTTGATCACGCTGGTGCTGGCGCTGGCACTCCTCGGCGTGGTGGCGGCCCTCCGGCGCGGCGAATGGCCGATCGCGCTACTCGGGGCAGCTGCCGGCATCTCGCTCACCTACTTCGCGTTGCGCACGGGGCCATGGATCCAGCTGAAGGCGATCGCAGTCAGTGGGCCGATGGTGCTGACATGCGCGTTCGCTGGCGCCGGCGCGCTGAGAGATGGCCTGGCCGGCCGGAGACCCCGACTGGGCACCGCCGCCGGCTGGCTGGTGGCCAGCGTGGTGGCACTGGGCGTGGTGGCCGGCAACGCGCTCGCCTACCACGACACCACACTCGCGCCGACCAAGCGGCTGCGCGACCTGGAGCACGTCGGTGACCGCCTGGCGGGCGAGGGGCCGACGCTCTACCCGGCCCATGAGGAGTACGCCGAGTACTTCCTTCGCGACGCGAAGGGGGTCAGCCTCGTGAATCCCCCGCGCGGCGGGCCGGGCTTCCCACAGATCCGCACCGATGCGATCAGGCGCCAGGGCAACAGGCCGAACTACGCCTGGGACCTCGACGAGCTCAAGTCAAGTTGGGTCGAGAAGTTCCCCTACATCGTGCTGCGCCGTGCGCCGTCGTCGAGCAGGCCGCCGGGCAACTTCGAGCTCGCCTTCTCGACTCCCTACCACGACGTCTGGCGCAGCGCGCGGCCGGCGTCGACCGTGGTGCAGCACGTTCCCGCGCCGCTGCCGCGCCAGCGGGCCGCGACCTGCGCGCGCTTTGCACGAGCCGCGGCGCGCAATCCGGGTACCCGCGTCGCGTACGCACAGCTCCCACCCGCCCTGCCGCTCACGCTGAAGCGGTTCAAGCACTCGGGCGGCTGGGGAGCCACCCCGCAGGGACAGCTCCTGACCGCCGGCCAGGGGGAGGTCGGCGGCCGCTTCAGCCTGCCGCAGGGCGGGCGCTTCCGCGTCTGGCTGGGAGGCGACTTCGGCCGCGCGGTCGAGGTGCGTGTGGACGGCCGGCTGGTCGGCACGCTCAAGGACCGGCACAACTACCCCGAGCAGTACGAACTGGTGGCGCAGCGCGCCCTAGCGCACGGCAGGCACACGTTCGAGATCCGCCGCGGCGGCGGCAACCTGGAGCCCGGGAACTCGTCCGGCGACGAGTTCCCGATCGGCCCGCTCGTGCTTGAGCTCAAGACGCCGAACCCGAACGCGGTGCTGCCGGCACCGCTGTCGCGGGCACGGTCGCTGTGCCTGAAGACCCCGCGGCTCGACTGGATCGAGCTGCTTCGGCGCGGCTGAGGCTGATCGCGTCGTCCAGAGCGAACGCGATGCCGGTGACCAGCAGTGGCACCGCGGTCAGCATGTAGCGCAGCACGAACGCCGAGGTGGCCGTGGCCCCCACCACGAGCAGCCAGCCCGCTCCGAGGAAGAGGAACTCCTCCCTTCGCCGGGGCACGGCAACCCAGCGACCGCCGACGATGCCGACAAGCGTGAAGCCCAGCGCCAGGGCCCCGAGCAGACCGAGCAAGGGACGCACGGCGTAATCGACACGACTCCAATCGCTCAACAGGCCCGCCGCCGCGCGTCTGGTGGGGTGATATCCCGGCATGGATCCCTGTTGCATCATGAGGTGGTCGGGGGGTATCGGCGTCGGCAGGTCCTTGAGCATCAGGACCCCCGTCTCGCTCTGGTCCGTTGGATCGAAGTACCGGAGCACATCCCGGCCCACCATCTGCGTGTAGGTCCATGGCCGGTCGAGGACGATGGCCAGCGCATAGCGGCCAAGGACACCATCAGCCCTGAGGCCACCTTGGGTCGGGCCGGCGAACACCTTGTAGGCCGGCGAGGCCGAGCCTCCCCACAGCAGGGTTCGCGGGTCCGTCGGCGCGCCGGGCATGAGGGGGCACATGTCCTGGACCTCCTCCGGCACCTTCGCGTCTCCACACGTGCCTATCTGTCCGACGCGGGCATACAGGAACCAGCCGTGCATGTCCGTGATCTGGAACGTCCCCGCGACGTGCTGGTGCCAGGTCATGTAGCCGAGCACGACCGCCAGCAGCGGAACGAGCCCGACGACCAGGTGGCGCACGGAGCGCCGCTTCCAGAGTACGTACACGAGCCAGACCGGGATGGCGAACAGCGATGCCGTGTGGACGGTGACCGCGTACGCAAGGAGGGCGCCGGCGAGCGCCAGTGGCCAAGCGCGCCGCTCTGAAGCGGCGGTCAGGCACAGGGCCGCGACGACCAGGAACGCGGCGAGCGTCTCCGTGAGCACCCAGTGCTCCATGGTGAGCGCGTACGCATCGAACACCAGCAGCCCGGCGGCTGCAGCCGCCAGCCAGCGTCGTACGCCCCGGCGCAGAAGCACGAAGTACGCCAGTGCGCCGATTGCGAGGCCGAACAGATGCTGGACGATCGTGATCAGCATGGGTCTCCGCCCGAATACCTCCAACACGTCGAGGAACATCGGGTAGCCGCTCGGACGGTCCGGCAGGACGCCCACGAAATGCGGCTGCCATGCCAGGCCCAGGTAGTTGAGCGCGTCCGCGCTCGACACGAATGCCGGCGGGTACGAGACGAGCATCGCCAGCCTGAGGATCAAGCCGGCCGCGAGCACGATCGCGAAGCCGCGGTGGGCGCGCAGCCCCTCCCGGAAACGCGTCGCGCTCAACCGCGGCGGCGCAGGCCGAGAATGCTCAGCAGGAACGAGGAGAAGAAGATCTGCAGGCCGACGATCACGAGCGTGGCCGCCACGACGGCGAGGCGCTCCTCGGAGAGGTTGCCCAGGCCGCGGTCGATCCAGACGCCCACGATCGACGCCGTGAGCGCGAAGCCCGCGATCAGGATCGAGCCGCCCAGCAGCAGCCCGTGCTCGAGCCGGAAGCGAGCGCGCATCCTGTCGAACCAGGGATCGATGTCGTTCATGAAGTACATGCCGTAGGCGTGGGCGCAGAGCCCCAGCGACACGACCTGGGTGCCCACGATCAGGAGCAGGGCCCCGGCGATCATCGTGTGCTGCTGCCAGGTGCGGCCGAGCACGTCGATCTGGAGCAGCACCGTGGCCATGACCAGCGTCCCGAGCGCCAGCATCGCCGCGCCCGGGATCACGAACAGGTGCGTGGGGCTGTGCACCAGCAGGAAGCGCAGGTGGCGCCAGCCGTCGCGGAAGCTCGACAGCTTCGACTCGCCGCCACGGGGGTGGTACTCGATCGGCAGCTGGCGGATGTCGAGGTCGGCCTTCGCGGCGCGGATGACCATCTCTGAGGCGAACTCCATGCCGGTGGTGCGCAGGTCGAGGGCGGGCAGCGAGTCCCTGCGGAAGGCGCGCATGCCGCAGTGAGCGTCCCTGACGCCGGTGCGGAAGAAGAGGTTGAGGATGCCCGACAGCACCGGGTTGCCCACGTAGCGGTGCAGCCACGACATCGCGCCCGGGTGGATGTTGTCCATGCGGTCGCCCATCACCAGCTGG
>DAIMGB010000125.1:0-1658 GCA_036724195.1 Thermoleophilaceae bacterium | reverse complement strand
GCGCGGGATGTCGCCGAAGTCGTAGGTCAGGTCAGCGTCGGCCATGACGATGAACTCGCCGCGGGCGGCGGCGAAGCCGGCCAGGTAGGCACTGCCGTAGCCGCGGCGGGGCTCCTCCACCACTCGGGCGCCCGCGCGCTGGGCCAACGAGGCACTGCCGTCGGTGGAGCCGTTGTCCGCCACCACCACCTCGCCGCTCAGCTCACAGGCGGCGAGACCGCCCAGCGCGGCAGCCACGCAGGCCTCGATCGAGTCCGCCTCGTTCAGGCAGGGGATGACCACCGAGACTCTCGGAGTCTGGCCTTGCTCGGACGGGCTATCGACTGTCGAGACTCTGGATTCGGTGGCGCTCATGTCCGCCTGTCCCCGCGCCGGAATCGGATCGGGCATAGGTCATCTACGCCGCGACGCGGAGATCTTGCCAAGCGTAGCGCCTGCCCCCGCTCGTCAACGTGCCAGGACTTCGCCGTACGCCTCCACCGTCAAGCGCGCGGTGTCGCCCCACGAGAAGCCGCGGCTGTGCTCGAGGCCGCGCTCGCGCAGCGCCTGCCGGCGCTCGGGCGAGCCCAGCAGCTCGGCGAGCGCGTCCGCGATCGCCTCGTCGTCGGCGGGGTCCACGAGCACGCCCGCGCCGCCCACCACCTCAGGCAGGCTGGCGCGGTCGCCGGCGATCACGGGCGCGCCGCACGCCATCGCCTCGAGCACCGGGAAGCCGAAGCCCTCGGAGAAGGACGGGAACATCAAGCAGTCCGCGCCCGAATAGAGCTCGACGAGCTCCTCTTCGCCCACGTAGCCCGGCCTGACGATCCTCGCCTCACTGCGCTCGAGCAGCGCCTCCAGGTCGTCGCCCATCCAGCCGCGGCCGCCGATCAGCACGAGGCTGTGCTCGTGGAAGTCGCGCTGCACGCGCGCGAACGCGCGCACGGTGCCTGCCAGGTTCTTGCGCGGCTCGAGCGTGCCCACGCACAGCACGTACGGGCCGCGCACGCCCAGCCCGGCGAGCCGCTCACGGTCCACCGCCACCGGCCGGAAGCGCTCCTCCACGCCGTACGGCGTCACGCGGATGCGGGCGGGGTCGACGCCGAGCCGCCGCTCTATCTCGCCGGCGGAGTAGCGCGACCCGGTGAGCACGAGCGCCGCCGAGCGCACGGCGCTGCGCGCCAGCACCCGGTAGCGCCAGAGGATCAGCTTCGAGTAGTGGTCTGGCTCCGACAGCGGCAGCACGTCGTGCACCGTGACCACCGACGGGCCGGGCAGGCCGTGCTCGGGCGGCACGAGGTGGCGGGGATGGTGCACCAGCTGAACGCCCGCGCGGCGCGCCCGGCGGCCCAGCAGCAGCGGGTAGTAGACCGCCTCCGCGACGGCCTGGTAGGCGACGCGCTGGAACATGCCGGCGGGCTCGCGGCGCCAGAGCGTGAGCTCCTCGACCTCCACTCCCGTGGTGGTGCGCAGCGCGCGCAGCAGGGAGGCCGCGTAGCGCCGTTCGCCCGCCCAGTTGAGCGACAGCGGCGCGATGTCGTAGCCAACCCTCACGACTCCCCGAGCGCCGCGCGGTATACGGCCACGCTGGCCTCGGCGCAGGCCTCCCAGGTGTGGGCCGCGCTGCGCTCCAGGCCGCGCTCGCGCAGGGTGCCGGCAAGCTCGGGCTCGCGCAGCAG
>DAIMGB010000124.1:0-6226 GCA_036724195.1 Thermoleophilaceae bacterium | reverse complement strand
CGAAAATCAGCGCGCTCGCCGCGACGAGCGGCGCGAGCCGGACGCCTCTCCCTCCTCCCATGCCGAGAAACAGTACCGTTTCTGAGATCACGGTCCTACCGCGCCATCCGGTCCCGAACCTGCGGGCCGGGCTGCGCGCCTCGCAGCGCGGCCGGCTGGTCTGCGCGATCACCGACGCCGTGGCCGAGCGCGGCTACCCCGCAACCACGGTGGCCGACGTGACCGAGCGCGCCGGGGTCTCGCGCAAGACCTTCTACGAGCACTTCCAGGACAAGGAGGACTGCTTCCTCGCCGCCTACGACACCGGCGCCAAGGCGATCTTCGAGGCGATGGCCGACGCCGGCAGCGGGCTCGAGGACTGGCGCGAGACGCTCGACGCGGTGCTGTCCACCTGGCTCGGCTTCCTGGACGCGGACCTGGCCTTCACGCGCGCGCACATGATCGAGTTCTGGGCCGCGGGCGACGCCGCGCGCGAGCGCTGGATGCAGCGCCGCGACCGCACCACCTCCCTGCTCCAGCTGCTGCACGATCGCGCGCGCGCTCAGGACCCGAAAGTGGTGCCGGTGTCCGGCACGGTCGTGGCCGCCGTGGTGGGCGGCGTGAACCGCGTCGTGATCTCCCACCTCCTGGCCGGCGAGAAGGCGCCGCTCGCGAGCCTGAAGCCCGAGCTGCTCTCCTTCATCGAGCTGACGCTCGTGGCTAGAGCGCGTCCCTGAGGTCGAACTGCTCGTCGACCTCAGGCTTCTGGAAGAAGCCGGGGTTCACGCAGTCGAACGGGTCGCCGTGACCATCGTAGGCGCGCTCCACCGTGGTGCGGCAGCGGCCGATCGGCATGCCCGTCATCTTCACGCCGCCGTAGCCGTGGCGGGTGCGCTGCGCGGCCTCGAACATCTCCACGTCGATCTCGCCGCGGAACACCTTGTTCATGCAGCCCATGAAGCGGCGGCCCGTGTCCTCGTCGTCGTAGAGGTAGAGGTACGGACAGCCCGACGCGATGCAGCCGGAGGGGTGCACGACGCGGTCGCAGAACGAGCAGCACTGGCGGCACTCGTTGACCTCGCAGGCGTGCGTGGAGGGCGTCGACACGCCGCCCAGTGTAGAGCTACCGGTAGCGCTAGGCGATCACACGGGCGGCGCCGTGAAGGCCGCCCAACTCTGCCTGGCACGCCTTGTCCGCGGACACCCTGAAGTCGGGTCCCAGCAGCAGCCGGCGCGGCCCCACCGCAAGCAGCAGCTCGTGCTCGCCGGGGTGGTGTCCCACTATGTCCTTCAGCTCCTCGAGGAACGAGTCCGGCACCCCCGGAGCCACGTGCAGCGTGAGCCTTCGCAGCACCGCCTCGGCGGGCTCGGCGGCGGCGGCGCGCGCCACCTCCTCGGGCGTCGGCTCGAAGGGCTCGACCTCCTGCGCCACGATCTTGACCTCGCCCTGCTCCTTCACGTCCACGCGGCCGCGCACGATCACGATCTTGTCGGTGTCGACCTGCTGCTCGTTCTTCGCGTACGCGGAGTTGAACACGAGCATCTCCACCTGGCCCTCGAGGTCGTCGAGGGTGGCGAACATCATCGGATCGCCCTTACGCGTGCGGATGCGCTTGCACTCGGCGATCATGCCGCCGACGGTGACCCAGTCGCCGTCCTTCTTGTTCTCCAGCTCGGCCAGCGAGCACTCGACCTTCGCCCGCAACGCCGCCCGCACCTCCTTCAGCGGATGGCTCGAGAGGAAGAGCCCGAGCGTCTCCTTCTCCCAGGCGTTCAGCTCCTCGCGCCGGTCCTCGAGGCGCGGCACCGGCAGGTCGTGGTGGGCCTGCTCGGCGGCCCCTCCCCCGTCCAGCTCGAAGAACGAGCCCTGCCCCACCTGGGCGTCCTGCTGGTGCTTCTGCCCGGCGCCCTGCGCCTGGACGAGCACCTGGAAGGTGCCGGTGCGCGACGCGCCCAGCGAGTCGAACGCGCCGCATTTCACCAGCGACTCGATCGCCTTCTTGTTCACGCAGCGGCCGTCGGCGCGGCGGCAGAAGTCCCAGATCGAGCGGAACGGGCCGTCCTCGGCGCGCGCCTCGAGGATGGCCTCCACGGCCTGCGCCCCCACGTTCTTGACGGCGTCCAGGCCGAAGCGGATGTTGCCGCTGACCACCTTGAAGTCGTGCCCCGACTCGTTCACGTCGGGCGGCAGCACCTCGATGCCCATCTCCTCGCAGCGCGACACGAAGAACGGCACCTTGTCCTTGGTGGACATGACCGACGAGATCAGCGCGGCCATGTACTCGGCCGGGTAGTTGCCCTTCAGCCATGCGGTGCGATAGGTGATCAGCCCGTAGCAGGCGGCGTGGGAGCGGTTGAACGAATAGTCGGCCGCCGCCTCGTTCACCGACCACAGCTCCTGGATGACCGTCTCTGAGGTCCCGGTGGCGCGAGCGCCCTCCACGAAGCGGTCCTTCAGCGCCGCCATCTTGTCGCGCAGCTTCTTCCCGATCGCCTTGCGCAGATCGTCGGCCTCGGGGCCTGAGAAGCCGGCGATCGCCTTCGCGATCTCCATCGACTGCTCCTGGTAGAGGATCACCCCGTAGGTGGACTCGGTGATCGAGCGCAGCCGCTCGTCGATGTACTGGATGGCGTCGGGCTGGCGCTTGTTGCGCGCGTAGGTGTCGATGTAGCGCATCGCGCCAGGACGGTAGAGCGCCACGAGCGCGACCACGTCGTTGAACTCGGTGGGCTTGACCTTGCGCAGGGCGTCGCGCATGCCGTCCGACTCGAACTGGAACACGCCGATCGAGTCGCCGCGCTGCAGCATCTCGTAGGTCTTCGGGTCGTCGAGCGGTAGGTCGGCCATCGAAGGCCGCGTCCCGCTCGACTCCTGGATGATGTCGAGCGCCGCCTCGATCACGTCGAGGTTGCGCAGCCCGAGGAAGTCCATCTTGAGGAGGCCGATCTCCTCGATCGGCTTCATCGAGTACTGGGTGACGATGCGCTCGTCCGCCTGCTGCACCGGGACGATGTCGGTGAGCGGGCGGTCGGCGATCACCACGGCCGCGGCGTGGATCGACGAGTTGCGCACGATCCCCTCGAGGCCCTTGGCGGTCTCGATGACCTGGCGCGCCTCCGGCTCGGTGTCGTAGACGCGCCTGAGCTCCGGCTCTTCCTTCAGGTAGTCGTCGAAGCTCTTGGAGCGGCCCATCACGGGCTCGGGGATCAGCTTCGCGATGCGGTCCCCGGTGGCGTAGTCGAAGCCCAGCACGCGCGCGGCGTCGCGCGTGGCGGCGCGCGGGAACATGCGGCCGAAGGTGATGATCTGCGCCACGCAGTCGCGCCCGTACTTGTCGGCCACGTACTGGAACACGCGGTCGCGCCCGTTCACCGAGAAGTCGATGTCGATGTCCGGCATCGACACGCGCTCGGCGTTCAGGAAGCGCTCGAACAGCAGCCCGTAGGCGAGCGGGTCCACGTCGGTGATGTCGAGGCAGTAGGAGACGATCGAGCCGGCCGCCGAGCCGCGCCCCGGGCCCACGGCGATGCCGCTCTCCTTGGCGAAGCGCACGAAGTCCCAGACGATCAGGAAGTAGGCGTCGAAGCCCATGCGCCCGATCACGTCGAGCTCCATCTCGAGGCGCTCGACCGCCTCCGCCGGCGGCGGGTCCCCGTAACGGCGGGCGAGGCCCTTGAGGGCCAGCTCGCGCAGGTAGTCGCCCTCAGGGGCGCCGTCCGGCGTCGGGAAGCGCGGGATCAGCTGCTTGTTCAGCTCGATCTCGAGCTCACAGCGCTCGGCGATCTCGACCGTCGAGGCGATCGCCTCCGGCCAGGCGGAGAACGCGCCGGCCATCTCCTCGGAGTCCTTCAAATAGAACTCGTTGGTGTCGAAGGACATCTTCGGCGCGGCCAGCGTGCTCTTGGTCTGCACGCACAGGAGCGCCTTGTGGTTGTCGTAGTCCTCGCGGCGTAGGTAGTGCACGTCGCCGGTGGCCACGAGCGGACGGCCGAGCTCCTTGGCGATCTTGACGATGCCCTCGTTGGCCTTGTCCTGGTCGGGCACGCCGTTCTTCTGCACCTCGAAGTAGACGTCGTCGGGCCCGAACACCTGCACGAGCTCGTCGGCGTGGGCGCGGGCGTCGGCGGGGTTGCCGTGCACGAGCCGCTGGCAGAAGCGCGACTGCAGGCAGCCGGAGAGCACGATCACGCCCTCGGAGTGCTTCGAGAGCATCTCCATGTCCACGTTCGCCTTGCCGCGCTTGAAGCCGTCGAGGAAGCCGGCCGAGGACAGCTTCACGAGGTTGCGGAAGCCCTGGTCGTTGCGGGCCAGCAGCGTGAGGTGGTTGCGCTCGTATCGCACTGCCTCGGTGTGGACGTCGTCGACGAAGTAGGCCTCGAGGCCCACGATCGGCTTGATGCCGTGCTTGCGGGCGGCCTTGTAGTGCTCGACGGCGCCGTTCATGACCCCGTGGTCGGTGAGCCCCAGGGCGGGCTGGCCGAAGCTCGCGGCGCGCTCGGCGAGCGCGTCGATCTTGCACGCGCCGTCGAGCACCGAGTACTCGGAGTGCACATGAAGGTGGACGCAGGAAGGCTGCGACATCGGGGGCAATATAGGCCCGCGACCGGACCGCTCCCCGGGCCGCGCCGGACCTTCCCCGCTATCTCCGGGAAGGCGCGACCGGTATAAGTCAGCGATGCTCAGCCAGGGCCCGATTCCGCGCTTCGTCCACGGGGTGATCGAGTACGTGGCCGCTGTGGTCCTGTTCGCCGCGCCGTTCGCGCTCTCGTTCAACGCCGGGGCCGCCGTGGCAGCCTCAATAATCGCGGGCGTCGTGGTGCTAGTGGTGGCGGCGTCCACCGACGGGCCCACCAGCCTCGTCAACTCGATCCCGCTGTCCGCGCACGTCGTGCTCGACTACGTGTTCGCGCTGGTGCTGATCGCGATGCCGTTCATCGCCGGCTTCTCCAGTGAGACCAACCCCACGGTGTTCTTCATCGCGCTCGGCGTGCTGCACCTGCTGGTCACGATCGGGACGCGCTTCCGCGCGGCCGACGAGGCCCCTGGGCAGGAAGCCGACCGCTCCCGGCGCGGTCGCCGCCGCGACACCTAGGGGTAGATCGCCCGCAGCTCCGTGGCCTCGGCCACGCGCTCGATGGCCACCGCCTGCGCGGCCGAGCGCCAGTCTGTGTCGAAGCGCTTGCGGGCGTCGACCACGCGCGCCAGCGCCTCCTCCATCTGCAGGCGCAGTCGCACCACCACCTCCTCACCGCCCCATGAGTACTTCTGCTGGTCCTGGACCCACTCGAAGTAGCTCACGGTGACGCCACCGCCGTTTGCCAGCACGTCGGGGATCACGTCGATGCCGCGCTGGGCGAGGATCTTGTCGGCCTCCGGGGTGGTGGGGCCGTTGGCGGCCTCGAAGACGATCTTGCAGTCCACCTTCTCCGCGTTGTCCGCGGTGATCTGGCGCTCAAGCGCGGCGGGCACGAGGATGTCGCAGGGCACCTCCACGACCTCGGCGCGGTCGACAGGAGCGCCGGCGTCGCAGCCGCGCAGGAAGCGGTGCTCGTCGGCGTAGGCCAGTGCGGCCTCCACGTCGATCCCCTCCTGATCGTGGAGTCCGCCGGTCACGTCGGAGAGCGCGACCACCCGCGCGCCGCGAGCCATCAGCTCGCGCGCCACGACCGATCCGACCTTGCCGAAGCCCTGAACGGCCACGTGCTGGCCCTCGACCTTCTCGCCGCGGCCGCGGAGCACGTCCTCGATGCAGAACACCACGCCCAGGCCGGTGGCCTCGTCCCGGCCCTCGGTGCCGCCCAGCACGAGCGGCTTGCCGGTCACGATCTCGGGCACCGGATGGCCGACCTGCTGCGAGTAGGTGTCCATGAACCAGGCCATCTCGCGCTCGCCCGTGGCCATGTCGGGCGCGCCGATGTCGCTGTCGGGGCCGATCACCGGGAACAGCTCGGATGCGTAGCGGCGCGTGATGCGCTCCAGCTCGCCCACGGAGAGCCGGTTCGGGTCGCAGCGCACGCCGCCCTTGGCGCCGCCGAAGGGCAGGCCGAACAGCGCGCACTTCAGCGTCATCCACATCGCCAGCGCCGCGCACTCGCCCAGCGACACCGCCGGGCTGTAGCGAAAGCCGCCCTTCATGGGGCCCATCACGAGCGTGTGCTGCACGCGGTAGCCCGTGAACTCCTCGACCGTGCCGTCGTCGCGCCGCACCGGGAAGTTCACGATCAGCGCCCGGCGCGGCTCGAGCAG
>DAIMGB010000123.1:0-6247 GCA_036724195.1 Thermoleophilaceae bacterium | reverse complement strand
GGCACGCTGGTGGTCGTACACGCTCGTGCCGGCGGCCACCTGCACCCTGAGGCGCGCGTTCGGGCCGCCGCGGGTGGCGACGGCCTCGAGCGACCGCTCGACCGTGTGGTCCTTGCCGTCGAGCGTGACGGGGATCGGCACCACCTGGTTGCCCAGCACGCGGCCGGTGTTCTGGTCGAGCACCTGGGCGTAGAGGCGCGTATCCGCCGGTGCGGCCGTGCCCGAGTAGGTGATCTTGATGTGCGGCTCGCCGAGGATGTCGGTGACCTTCGCCGGCGGCGCAATGTCCACGTTCACCGCGTCTGCCGCGGCGGATGCCGCGATGAACGCGCCCTGGCCGGAGGCGCCGGGCTGGAGGTCGAGCACGCCCGAGCCCTTGCCGGTGAGCGGCGCCTTGGCCGGGACCGGGAACACCGGCGATGAGTGCCACGCGCCGTCGTCGTCGGTCAGCCAGGAGAACTTCGGCGGCAGCTTGACCTTGTGGTCTCGCTGCACGTAGTAGCGCAGCCAGCCGACCACGGCCGACTCGATGCGGCCGTCAGGGCCGTTGTTGCCCAGGCAGACGCCATGGCCGCCGCAGAACCACATCATGCGCAGCGGGATGCCGTTCTTGGAAAGTGCGGCGAAGTTCTGGATCGACTCGTGGAGCGTGAAGAGGGTGTCGGCGGTGCCCTCGATGAGCAGGGTCGGGACCTTCACCTTGGACAGGAGCTGGCGCGGCCCGCGCGAGTCGAAGAACTGCACGGTCTTGTCGGAGAACTTGCCGGTGCTCGTGCCCTCGGCGATCGCCTGGGTGATCTGCGGGTCCTGGTTGCCGGTCTCGCCGCCGGGCAGGCCGCCCGTGTAGGCGGTGCCGCCGGCGCCGCTCAGGGCGAGGCCCCAGCCCTCCTTGACCGTTGCGTCCTTGTAGAGCGCCGTGAGCAGCGAGTTCCACGCGATGGTCGGGGTGATGGCGTCCACGCGCTTGTCGATCGCGGCGGTCACGAGCTGGATGCCTCCGCCGTAGGAGACGCCGGCCATGCCCATGCGCGGGTCGCCGGGCGCGTCGAGCTGCGCCTCCGGCTGTTGGGAGACGTAGGTGATGAGCGCCTCCACGTCGCGGCCCTCGAAGGCCGGCGAGTCCACCTCCACGTTCCCGCCCGACTCGCCGAAGCCGCGCGCGTCCCAGGTCAGCACATTGAAGCCGGCGCGGCGCAGCGGGCCTACGCCGACGCTGCCGAAGATCTCCTCGGAGCTCGAGTTCGGATCGGTCTCGCCCGTCTGGCCATAGCCGTGGCCCAGCAGCACCGTGGGCGCCTTGGCGCTGGACTTCAGGCCCTCGGCCGCGAAGAAGTGGGTGTTGATCTTCGTGCCGTCGAAGGAGGTCACCTTCGCGTCACGAGCGAGCGCGGGCGGAGCAAGCGCGAGCATCGCCACCAGCACCACCCCTGCCCCCAACCTCCCGAACCGCATCGCGGAGGATCGTACCCTTGGACGGGAATGCCCGAGCTACCAGAGGTCGAGATCACCGCGCGGCGCCTCGGCGCCCAGCTGGCCGGCGCCACGGTGGAGTCGGCGCTTGCCCCCGGCATGGTCACGATGAAGACCTTCGACCCGCCCCTCGATGCGCTGGCGGGAAAGAGGCTGGGGGGCGTGCGGCGGGTGGGGAAGATGCTCCTGGTCGAGGCCGGCGAGCTGGCCCTGCTCGTGCACCTGATGTCGGCCGGGCGCCTGCAGCTCTACGACAAGCGCGCCTCGCTGCGTGACCGAAGCTCGCGCCTGCTGGTGCGCGTCGACGACGGCCGCGAGCTGCGCCTGCGCGAGTTCGGCACCCAGCAGCGCGCCTGGGCAAAGCTGCTGCCCGCGGCCGATCTGATGAAGGACGAGTCCGTGGCGACGCTCGGGCCGGACGCCTACCCGCCTCCGCCACTGGACGAGTTCGCGCGCCTGCTCGACGAGCCGCGCCACCTGCACCCGCTGCTGCGCGACCAGCGGGTGATCGCAGGCATCGGGCGCTCGTGGGTCGACGAGCTGCTCTGGACCGCCCGCCTGTCGCCGTTCCAGCGCGCGTCTGACCTCGAGCCCGAGGAGGTGGCGCTTCTGCACGAGGCCTGCCAGACCGTGCTCGGCTCCGCGCTCGAGCACTACGAGCGGGTGATCGGCGACCGCATCCCCGACAAGCTGCCGATGCCCCTGGCGGTGCACCGCCGCCAGGGCGAGCCCTGCCCGCGCTGCGGCACGAAGCTCGAGGCGATTCACTTCAAGGACTACGTGATGTCCTACTGCCCGAAGGAGCAGACCGGCGGCAGGGTGCTCAAGGACCGGCGGCTCTCGAGGCTGCTCAAGTGAGCGTGGCCACCGTCGGCGAGTCGTTCCGCTCGTTCTTCGACGCGGTCGACTCGTTCTTGTCGAACCTCGCCTCCGTTCGCCTCGGCCCGCTGCTGCTGGCCCTCGTCCTCTTCACGATCTACCTGACCTTCCGCGCGCGCGCCAGCTTCAACATCCTGCGCGCCGCCTACCCCGACGAGCGCTTCCGCTTCCGCGAGATCTGGGGCGCCTACTTCGCCGGCTACGGCTTCAACGCGGTGATCCCGGCGCGCGGCGGCGACGTGGTCCGCGCCTTCCTTACGAAGACGTCGGTGCCGCACTCGAGCTACCCGGCGGTGGCCGCGAGCTTCGTGGTCGAGGTGGGCTACGACGTGGCGATGGGCTCGCTGGTCCTGCTGTTCGCGTTTACGCAGGGCGTGTTCCCGAAGCCGCCGGACTTCGCCAAGCTGGACGCCTTCGACCTGTCCTACTTCGCGCAGCACCCGCGCTTCACGCTTTTCCTGATCACGCTGCTGGCGGTGGCCGGGCTGGCGGGCGTGGCGCTGCTGTCGGAGCGCGCGCGGGCCTTCTGGGCGCGCGTCAAGCAGGGCTTCACCATCCTGCGCGACCGCCGCCGCTACCTGCGCCAGGTGTTCGCGGTGCAGTTCGGCGGCTGGCTGTTCCGCTTCGCCGCCTTCTGGGCGCTGCTCGAGGCGTTCAACGTGGGCGGCTCGGTGAAGAACGTGCTGCTGGTGCTGGGCGTGAACGCGGTGTCGGCGGCGGTGCCGTTCACGCCGCAGGGTGCGGGAGTGCAGCAGGCGCTACTGGCGAAGGTGTTCGCCGGCACGGCCGCCGGCGCCACCGTGGCCGCCTACTCGGTGGGGCAGCAGATCGCGATCGGCCTGCTCACCTTCGGCATCGGCTTTGCCTCGCTGGCGCTCATCTTCCGCCTGCGCAGCTTCAAGGAGGTGATCCGGCGCGGCCGCGAGGATCGTGCCGCCGAGAAGGAGGACCGCGCCGAGCGAGGCGCTAGGTACCGAAGCCCTCGCGCGCCTCGCGCACCAGGATGACGGCCTCGGGGAAGATCAGCCGCACGGCCTGAAGCACGTCCTGGCTCTGCTGCTCGGCGTTGCCCTGCAGGTTCATGCGCTGGAGGCCGGCCACGGTCATCTCGACGGCAAGCCGGATGGCGTTGTCGGCCCAGGCCACCTGCTGGGCGCCCTGCATCTGCTCCGCCATCTCTGCCATGCGCCGGCGCAGCTCCTCCGGGTCGCCGAAGAGGCCGCCGAATGGGTCTTCAGAAGACATGCGCCCAATGGTAGAGGGGGCAGGTAGTCTGCTCCGGCCCGTGCCCCTCCCGAAGCCCGACTTCCACTCGACCTGCCTTGTGACCGGCGCATCGTCGGGCATCGGCGCCGACGTGGCACGCTCGCTCGCACGGCGCGGCCACGGCGTCACGCTGGTGGCTCGGCGCGCCGAGCGGCTGGAGGAGCTCGGCGCCGAGCTGCGCGACCAGCAGGGCGTCCGGGTGGAGGTGGTGGAGGCGGACCTTGGCGAGTCGCGCAGCCGCGAGCGCATGCTCGCGCGCCTGTCCGAGCTGCAGCTGAACGTTGAGGTGCTCGTGAACAACGCGGGCTTCGGCAGCGGCGGCCTGTTCTACGAGCTCGACGCCGAGCGCGAGGCCGAGATGGTGCGCCTGAACGTGGAGGCCGTCGTGTCGCTCTGCGGCCGCTACCTGCCCGAGATGGTGCGGCGAGGGCGCGGCGCGGTGCTGAACGTGGCCTCCACGGCCGCCTTCCAGCCGCTGCCGCGCCAGGCCACCTACGGCGCCACCAAGGCGTTCGTGCTCTCGTTCACCGACGCTCTGCACGCCGAGCTGGCGGGCAGTGGCGTGACGGCCACCGCGCTCTGCCCGGGCCCGGTGCGCACCGAGTTCGCGGACACGGCCGGCATCGGCGAGGAGGCCGAGGGCCTGCCCGACGTGTTCTGGGCCGAGTCCGCCGACGTGGCCGAGCAGGGCGTGCGCGGGCTCGAGCGCAACCGCCGCGTGGTCGTCCCGGGCATGCTCAACCGGGCGGGGGCGCTGGGCGGCCAGCACGTGCCCCGAAGCCTGTTGCTCAAGCTCGCCGGCCGGCTGTCGCCCGTCGGGCGATAAGGTCGCCCCGTGCTCGTCAGCGAGGTGATGACCCAGGCTGTGGTGACCGCCGACACGGGCGACTCCCTGCGCCATGTCGGGGAGTTGATGCGCGACCGCAACGTCGGCTCCGTGGTGATCCTCGAGCACGAGCGCGCGGTCGGCGTGATTACCGACCGCGACCTGGCCCTGGCCGTCGTCGCCGACAAGGTGGGCGCCGACGACCACGCGGGCACGCACGCCTCACGCCCGCTCGTGACCGGCCAGGTGGAGATGGACATCGAGGAGGCGGTGGCGCTGATGGTGCAGCACCGCATCCGGCGCCTGCCGGTGACCGATGGCGACGAGCTGGCCGGCATCGTCACGATCGACGACCTGGCCGTGCGCGCGGGCGACCTGCACCAGGCCCAGCAGATCACCGCCGAGGTCGCGAAGGCGGCGCTGCCGGAGTTCTACTTCCACCAGCGGGGCGGCTGATGGCGCCGCTCACGCCCGGGCAGCGGCGCACCCGCGAGCGCGTGGAGAGCCTGATCCGGCTGGCCTCGCCCGCCCTCGACCTCGTGCTGGCGGTGGGCGACCGTTTTTCCCGCCTGGTCGAGCCCACCGACGTCGAGTACTACCCGCCTCGAATGACGCACGAGGAGCCCCCCGGGCTCGCCTCGTCCGGGAAGCAAGAGCACTGAACCACCAGTCGCAGCTCGAGTGGGAACGTCGCACCGGGCCCAAGGTGGCGGCGGCCGCCGTGGGGTCGGGCGTCCTGTCGCTGGCCTCAGCCATCGTCAGCACGCGCCTGTTCCCGGCGGTGCGCTCCAACCAGGACCACCTGAACCTGCAGCGCATTCACGACTCGGCCGGCGGCTATGTGGTGGCCGGGCTGCTCCTCGTGCTCGGCTACGCGCTGCTCAGCGTCGTGCTCTGGTACCTCCTGAAGGTCACGCGCTACCGCCAGCCCGCACTGCAGAGCTGGCTGGCTCCGCTGGTCTGGCTGGGGCCGGTGCTGTTCGCGGTCGCGTTGGCCACCGGCACCGCCGACCAGCTGAGCGCGGCGTCCGACTACGTGAAGGGACCGCTCACCGAGCACCACGCCGACGTGCTCACCAACGGGCTGTCGACGGTGCCCAGGATCTTCGGCCAGGCGGGGGCGTTCGCCATCGCGGTGTCGCTCGTGATGGTCAGCCTGAACGCGATGAGGGTCGGCCTCGTGACGCGCTTCCTCGGAATCATCGGCATGGTCATCGCGGCGCTCATGGTGGCGCCGATCCTGCCCGGCCAGGTCTTCCAGATCTTCTGGCTGGGCGCGATCGCGGCCATCGTGATCAACCGCTACCCGGGCGGCCGCGGCCGCTCCTGGGAGACCGGAGAGCCCGACGTCTGGCCCAGCGCCGCGGAGCTGCGGCGCGCGGCGGCCCGTGAGGGCCGCGAGGAAACGGTCAAGACGGGGGGTATCACCGACCCGCCGCTGCCGGAGCCCGCCGACGGCAACGGCGACGACGGCGACCGGTCAGACCACCCAAGCTCCAAGAAGCGCCGCAAGAAGCGCCGGCGCTAGACCGCCCCGGCAGCCTCGGCAATGTCGGCGTACGCCTGCGCCGGATCGTCCTGCCCGAAGATCGACGAGCCGGCCACGAACAGCGTCGCGCCCGCCTCCGCACACACGCGCGCTGTCTCCACGCCGATCCCGCCGTCCACCTCGATCGGCATGCCGTCGGGCAGCAGCTCGCGAAGGCGCGCAACCTTCGCCGTCGAGGTCGGGATGTAGGACTGGCCGCCCCAGCCGGGGTTCACGGTCATGCAGAGCAGGTGGTCATACGCCTCGGCCAGCCCGGC
>DAIMGB010000122.1:0-6249 GCA_036724195.1 Thermoleophilaceae bacterium | reverse complement strand
GCCGCGGGCGCCTTCGTGCCGCTCAACTTCACGGCTGTGCGGATGGCGCAGGGACTCGTGCACCCGCGCGTGCTCTCTCAGACCGGCGGCAACCTGCCGGGCGAGATGCGGCTGACCTTCCTCGTCTGCCTGCTGGCGATGGCGCTCCTGTTCGTGACGCTCTGGAAGCTCGAGCTGACCGCCAAGAACGCGTCGATGCAGCTGAAGCGGATCCGCAGAAAGCTCCTGGCGGAGGCAGATGCCCGCGCTACCGCTTGACGAAGCCGGCAAGTACGTCGCCGGCGCCTATGTGGTCTTCTTCACGCTGATCGTGGTCTACGTGGCGATCATCGGGGCGAAGGTCGCGCGCATCGACCGCGAGCTGGCCGAGCTCGCTGAGCTGATCGATGAGCGGCCGGCATGAGTAGCGGCGAGCTGCTCCTGCTCGGCGCGTCGCACAAGACGGCGCCGCTCGAGCTGCGCGAGCGGCTGGCGCTGCCCGAGGGCCGCGCCACGCGCGTACTCGAGGAGCTCACCGGCCACGACTCGATCCACGAGGCGGTGGCGCTCTTCACCTGCAACCGCACCGAGCTGCACCTCGTGGCCGCCGACGCGGTGGAGGCCGAGAACGCCGCGCTCACGATCCTCTCGCGGCAGGCCGGCATCCGGCCCACCGAGCTGCTCGGCTCGATCTACTCGATGCGCGGCACGGAGGCCGTGAGGCACCTGTTCGCGGTCGCGGGCGGGCTCGACTCGATGATCGTCGGCGAGGCCGAGATCCAGGGCCAGGTCAAGCGCGCCTACGAGCTCGCGCTCAAGGCCGGCGTCACCGGGCCGGTGTCGAACCGGCTGTTCCGCGACGCGCTGGCCACCGGCAAGCGGGTGCGGGCCGAGACCGAGATCGGCCGCTCGCAGGTGACGGTCTCGTCCGTCGCGGTGTCGCTGGCCGGCGACTTCCTCGGCGGCGAGCTGGCCTCCCGGCGCGTGCTGGTGATCGGCGCTGGCGAGAACGCCGAGCTGGCCGCGCGTGCCCTGCGCGAGCGCGGCGTGGACACGGTCTTCATCGCCAACCGCCGCTACGACCGCGCGCTCGGCCTGGCCAAGCGCTTCGGCGGCGAGGCCGTCGCTTTCGACGAGCTCCCCGGCCAGCTCGAGCGGGCCGACATCGTGGTCAGCTCCACCGGCGCGCCCCATCAGATCCTCGGGCGCGAGGAGCTCGAGCTGGTGGCCGAGCGGCGTCCCGGGCGGCCGCTCGTGCTGATCGACCTGGCCGTGCCGCGCGACATCGACCCCGAGGTGGCCGGCTGCCCGGGCGTCGCCCTCTACGACATGGACGACCTGCAGCGCACGGTCGCGCAGAACATGGGCGGGCGCGAGGCCGAGGCCGGGCGCGCGCGGCAGCTCGTGGACGAGGAGGTGGCCTCCTTCGAGCGCTGGCTCCAGAGCCTGGACGTTGTGCCCACGATCGCGGCGCTTCGCGAGCACGGTGAGCAGGTGGTCGAGCACGTGCTGCGCGAGAACGAGTCGCGCTGGGAGACGCTCTCCGACGCGGACCGGAAGCGCGTCGAGGCACTCGCCCGCTCCGTCGTCGGCCGGCTGCTGCACGAGCCGACGCTGCGGCTGAAGGACTCTGTCGGCGACGACGTCTCCTACCGCTACGTGCACGCGCTGCGCGAGCTGTTCGGGCTGCCCGGCGATGACGCGCCCGCTGCGGAAGTGACCGAGCTCGAGCCACACCGCGCGCGCCGCCGCCGCTCTTCTTGACGCTGCGGCTGGGCACGCGCGGGAGTGCCCTGGCGCTGGCCCAGGCGAGCTGGGTGGCGGAGCGCCTGGCCGAGGACGTCGAGCTCGTGGAGATCACGACCTCGGGGGACCGCGGCGAGGGACCCGGCGACAAGTCGCGCTTCGTCAAGGAGATAGAGGAGGCGCTGCTGCGCGAGGAGATCGACCTCGCGGTGCACTCCGCCAAGGACGTGCCCGGCGAGCTGCCCGGCGGACTGTCGATCGTGGGAGTGCCCGAGCGCGCGGACGCGCGCGACGCGCTCTGCGGCGCTGCATCGCTCGATTCATTGTCGGCGGGCGCGATCGTGGGCACTGGCTCGCTGCGCCGCCGGGCGCAGCTGGCGGCCTTGCGCCCCGACCTCGAGGTGCGCGACCTGCGCGGCAACGTGGACACGCGGCTGCGGAAGTTGGCCGAGGGCAACTACGACGCCCTGGTGCTGGCGAGGGCCGGGCTCGAGCGCCTCGGCCGCGGCTCCGAAGGTGCGCCCATCCCGGAGTCCTCGCTCGTCCCCGCCGCGGGCCAGGGCTGCCTGGCCCTGGAGGCCCGCACGGGGGACGCAAAGGCCGCCGATGCCGCCGCGGCGATCAGCGACCAGACCGCACTGACGACGCTGACCGCCGAGCGCGCCGTGGTGGCCGCGCTGGATGCCAGCTGCCACACCCCGGTGGGCGCCCACGCCACGCCCAACGGCGAGAAGCGCCTGCAATTGACCGGGTTCGTAGGGATGCCGGACGGGTCGCACTGGATCCGCGACGAGCTGGACGCCGACGCGACCGACCCCGCCGCCGCGGGCCGCGAGATCGCCCAGAGGCTGCTGGCCGCCGGGGCGGCCGAGCTGCTGGCGGCGAGTGAGAGGGCGAGCCTCCGCTGACCGTCGGGAGGCGGCCTTCCCGCCTGGATAGCGTTCGGGCGGTGGCTGACGGCATCGTCTACCTGGTTGGGGCCGGCCCGGGCGACCCCGGGCTGATGACCGCTCGCTCGCTCGAGCTGATCGCCGGCGCCGACGCGATCCTCTACGACCGCCTGATCCCGCCCGGCGCAGTTGGCGGCGCGCGAGACGGCGCCGAGCTGGTCTATGTGGGCAAGGAGCCGGGCCGCCCGGCGATGGAGCAGGAGGAGATCAACCGCCTGCTGGTGGAGCTGGGCGGACAGGGAAAGGCGGTGGTGCGACTCAAGGGCGGCGACCCGTTCGTGTTCGGCCGCGGCGGCGAGGAGGCCGCGGCGCTCGCGGAGGCCGGCGTCGCCTTCGAGGTCGTGCCGGGGGTGACCGCGGGCGTGGCCGCTCCGGCCTACGCGGGCATCCCGGTGACCCACCGCGACGCGGCCTCGGCGGTCGCGTTCGTGACCGGCCACGAGGACCCCGACAAGCCGGAGTCGGCGCTCGACTGGGACGCGCTCGCGCGCTTCCCCGGCACGCTGGTGATGTACATGGGCGTGAAGAACCTGCCCCTGATCGCGCAACGGCTGACCGCAGCCGGCCGCCGCGCGGACGAGCCGGTCGCGGTGATCGCGCGCGGCACGCTCCCCGGCCAGCGAACCGTGACAGGCACACTCGGCGACATAGCCGAGCGCGTGGCCGGCGCCGAGCTGCGGCCCCCCGCCATCACCCTGGTGGGGCCCGTGGCCGGCATGCGCGACACCCTCGCCTGGCTGGAGCGACGGCCCTTGCAGGGCAAGGTCGTGGCGGTCACGCGGGCCCGCGTGCAGGCGAGCGGCCTGGCCGCGCGGCTGGCCGCTCTCGGCGCCGAGGTGCTCGAGACGCCGGCCATCCGGATCGAGCCGCGTGCCGTGAGCGTGGCCGGCCTCGACGGCTACGCCCTCGCCTGCTTCACGAGCCCCAACGGCGTGCGGATCTTCTTCGACGCGCTTGAGACCGACGCTCGTGAGCTGGCCGGCGTGACGGTGGCTGCGATCGGCCCCGGTACGGCCGCCGCCCTGGCGGGGCGCGGCCTTCGCGCCGACGTTGTGCCGGAGCGCTCGATCGCCGAGGCGCTGGTGGAGGCGCTCGAGCCGGTCGCGGTTGAAGGCAAGCGAGTGCTCGTGGCACGCGCCGCCGAGGCCCGCGACGTGCTCCCCGGCGCGCTGCGCGAGCGCGGCGCCGAGGTGGACGTCCTGTCGCTCTACGACACCGTGGTCGAACCGCTGCCGGAAGAGGCCCGCGAGGCGCTGGAGCGCGCCGACTACGTGACCTTCACCTCCAGCTCCACCGTGCGCTTCTTCCTCGAAGGCGGTGGCAGGGTGCCCGCCGGCGCCCGCGTGGTGTCGATCGGACCCGTGACGAGCGAGACCGCGCGCGAGCAGGGGCTCACGGTGCACGTGGAGGCGGAGCGCCACGACATCGACGGCCTGGTGGCCGCGCTGGTGGAGGACGCGCGCGCATGATCGTGACCCTGCTAACCGACTACGGCCGCGACGACGACTTCGCCGGCGTCTGCCACGGGGTGATCCGCACGATCCACCCGGAGGCGGAGATCGTGGACATCACCCACGGCATCGAGCGCTACGCGGTGCGCCAGGGCGCGATCGTGCTGCGCAATACGCTGCCCTACATGCCGCCCGGCGTGCACGTGGCGGTCGTGGACCCTCAGGTGGGCAGCGAGCGGCGCGCGCTGGCGCTGCGCACCGGCGAGGGGCGCCTGCTCGTGGGGCCCGACAACGGCCTGCTGTCACTGGCCTGGGAGCGCTTCGGTGGGGTGGACCTGGCGGTGGACGTGACGCGCTCGCAACACCGGCTCGAGCCCGCCTCGGCGACCTTCCACGGCCGTGACCTGTTCGCCCCCGTGGCCGCCCACCTGGCGGCCGGCGCCGAGCTTGCCGACGCGGGCGACTCGCTCGACCCGGACGAGCTGGAGCGCGTGGTGCTGCCCGAGCCGCGCCAGGACGACGGCGCGCTGGTGGCCCACGCGCTGGTGATCGATCACTTCGGCAACGTCAGCCTGAACGTGGACCACGATCAGCTCACCGCCAGCGGCCTGACGCTGGGTGCGGAGGTAGAGCTGGAGACCGGCGGCGAGCGCTTCCTCGCCACCTATGCGCAGACCTTCGTCGACGTGAGCGCGGGGGAGCTGTTGATCTACGAGGACGCCTACCGGACGCTGGCAGTTGCGATCAACCGCGGCGACGCCGCGGCCGGCCTGCGGCTCAGCCCCGACTCAGAGCTGCGCCTGCGCCCGCGATGATCGGCACGCCGCGCGTGCACTGGCGGCGCACCGACTCCACCAACGAACGGGCCCAGGAGCTCGCGGCGGGCGGCGCCCCGCACGGCACGCTCGTCACGGCTTCGGAGCAGACGGCGGGGCGCGGGCGCCAGGGGCGCGAGTGGATCGCCCCGGCCGGCTCGGCGGTGCTGATGTCGGTGGTGCTGCGCTCGCTCCACGAGACCCTGCCGCTGGCGGCCGCGGTGGCCATCTGCGACGCGCTGCCCGTGAAAACCGCCATCAAGTGGCCGAACGACGTGCAGGTGGGCGGGCTGAAGCTCGCCGGGATCCTCGTGGAGGGCAGGCCGCAGGAGGGCTGGGCGGTGCTGGGGATCGGCTTGAACGTGAGCGCTGCGCCGCCCCAGGAGCGGGCAACGTCGCTGGGCGCAGAGGGCGTGGTCGCTTCGGTCGAGGAGGTCCTGGGCGGCGTGGTGTCCGCCCTCGAGCGGCGACTCGATCAGGACGCGGACTCGATCGTCGGTGCCTGGCGCGAGCGCGACGCGCTGCGCGGCGAATCGGTGCGCTGGCGCGACGGCTCCGGCGTGGCAGCCGGCATCGACGACGCGGGCGCTCTCCTGGTGCAGACCGATGACGGCCTCGTCACGCTCGACGCGGGCGAGGTTCACCTGCTGCGCTAGGCCGCCGGGCGCTCCCGCTCTTCGTTGCCGCCGTTCTTCCGGCTTTTCTTCGCCCGCTGGGCCTGCTGCTGCTCCTGCCCGTTCTGGCCGTTCTCGCCGTCGCCTCCGCCTCCACGCTTGCGGCGGCGCCGGCCACCGCGGCGGCGACGTCCCTTCGGGAAGTTGCGCAACAGCTCGCGGGCGAGCGCCGAGGGCTTGCGGGCCAGCCGCATGCGGGCGCCGTCGAGCACCTGCTGGGCCTCGGGCGTGTGCGCCAGGGCGGCGGCCAGCAGCGCCGCGGACAGGCGCCTGTCCTGCTTGCGCGCAGCCTGCACCAGGCGGCGGGCGTTGCGCGCGTGCGCGGCGCCCGACGAGTTCACGAGCAGCCCCAATAGGCGCTTGGTCTCCGGCCAGCGCTGTACCGCGTACTCCTCGTGCACCTCGCGGCTGTACTCGGCGAGGTGCCAGAGCCAGCGGCTGGCCTGGTCGCGGCGGCCGATCTGCTTCTCGGCCAGCGCCTGCAGCAGCACCTTGACCCCCTCGCGGCGCTCGTCGCGCGTACAGCCGCCCACGATCTCCACTGCCTCGTCGAAGCCCTCCGGGTCGCGCAGGTTGCCCGCCTCGCCCAGCGCGCGCAGGCGCAGCTGGGTGTTGCGGTTGCGCTTCAGGCAGG
>DAIMGB010000121.1:0-6252 GCA_036724195.1 Thermoleophilaceae bacterium | reverse complement strand
GTCGATCGTGCCGAGCCCCGAGCTCAGGTCGGGCTGCGCCGAGAAGAAGAAGATCGACGCCATGAGGAGGAGCGGCCAGGCCCAGGGGTCCAGACGACGGAGCAGCGTCACGCGCTTACCCTAAAGTGCCCTCCCGTGCTCGTCATCACGAGCAAGGCTCCCTACGCGGTGCGCGCCCTGGCCGAGCTCGCTCGCCGTGGCGACACCTCACCGGTCCCGATCGGCGAGATCGCCCGCGCCCGCGACATCCCCTCGCAGTTCCTCGAGGGCCTCTTCGCGACCCTCCGCCGCGCCGGCATCCTCCAGAGCCAGCGCGGGGTGAAGGGCGGCTACAGCTTCGCCCGCCCGCCGGCCGAGGTCACCGTGCTGGAGGTTGTGGAGCTCCTGGAGGGCGAGCTGGGCGCCGAGGCGGCGGCGAACGGCCAGGTCTGGGTCGAGGCCGTGGGCGCCGCGAAGGGCGTCCTGTCGGCCACGACAATCGCCGACGTGGCCGAGCGCGAGGCCCAGGCGGCGGGCGCGCCGATGTATTACATCTAATGGGTATTCGCACTCCCATGGCGCTTCGTGACTTTGGGCATTTTGCGGAGGACGACCTCCTGACAAAGTTGCCGGATGCCGTGACCGGGCCTAGGCTCAGGGAGCTACCTGCGGGGCTCCGTCGCTTCCTCTCCCTTCTCGTGGTTTCCGAGCAGAGGAGGCGGATTGGGGAGTTCCTTCATGCCGTATCTCAGATGCCCTCGCTGCTCCATGATGGCCCACGTCCCAACCAGCGACTCGCATGCAATCGACTGCCCTCGTTGCAGCGCGATCCAAGCGCAAGTGCGACTCCTTCCTATGGATGGAGCGCTGCGGGGCATCATCGGGCAGCCGAAGGGCGGTCCAGAGCACAGGCCCGAGTGAAGACCCCTAGGACCGCCTCGTAAAGCCCCTGGCGAAGCTTCGCCTGAACCAGGAGCGGGGCTGGGCCCGCACCTCCTCGACCGCGGCGCGTTTTTGACTTCAACGCCGGGCTCCGGGGAGCACCCGACCGGGGGCGAATCTAAGCTCAGGATCCTGAGCCCGCCGGCGTTCGTATACCTCCTCCGCTGCGCTGACGGCAGCCTCTACTGCGGCTGGGCAACCGACGTCGAGCGGCGCCTCAGGGAGCACCGGGAGGGCAAGGCAAGCCGCTACACGCGCTCGCGGCTGCCGGTCGAGCTGGCCTGGTCGACGGGGGTGGAGTCGCGCTCGGCGGCGCTCCGCGAGGAGGCGCGGATCAAGCGCCTCCCGCGGGCGCAGAAGGTGCTCCTGATCGGGGCTTGATCGGTGGTCCGCACAGGCGTAGGGTCCGTTGGAGAGCCCACCCGACGAAAGGGGCCACCCCATGGCATCAGTCGAGACGAAGAGCTTCGTCTCGCCCGACGAGACCCGGCCGTTCGAGGGAAAGGGGCAGGCCGACGTCGTCGAGCTTGCCGGTCACACGGTAGGCCGCGGCACGTTCGAGCCGGGCTGGAAGTGGTCCGACAACGTGAAGCCGATCGCGGGCACGGACTCCTGCGAGGTCTCTCACCTCGGCTACTGCCTCTCGGGCACCATGAAGGTCTACATGGACGACGGCTCCGAGCAGGAGATCCACGCCGGCGACGCCGTGGCCATCCCGCCGGGCCACGACGCCGAAGTGCTCGGCGACGAGACGTTCGTGATGGTCGACTTCGGCGAGATCGAGAAGTACGCGAAGCGGGGCTAGCGCCAGCGCGCGGAGGCGCCCGCGTTACCCTCGTGGCGTGAGCGTCTCCCCGCCCGAGCGGGCCATTTGCCCCAACATCGCCGACCTGGTCGGCAACACGCCCGTGCTCGCCCTGAGCCGCGTCGCGCCGGACTGCGGGGCGCAGCTGTTCGGCAAGCTCGAGGCCTACAACCCCGCCGGCAGCGTCAAGGACAGGATCGGCGTGGCGATGATCGACGCCGCCGAGGCCGAGGGCCGCATTCAGCCAGGCCGCACCACGATCGTGGAGGCCACCTCCGGCAACACCGGGATCGCGCTGGCGATGGTGTGCGCCGCGCGCGGCTACCAGCTCGTGCTCACGATGCCGCAGGGCATGAGCCGCGAGCGCGAGGCGCTCCTGCGGATGTACGGGGCCACGGTGTCGATGGTCGAGTCGATGGGCGGCATGGACGAGGCGGTGCAGGCGGCCCGTGAGATCGCCGAGGAGCGCGGGGACTGCTTCATCCCCGACCAGTTCTCGAACCCGGCCAACCCCGAGATCCACCGCCGCACGACCGCCGAGGAGATCTGGCGCGACCTCGACGGGCGGGTGGACGCGCTCGTGGCCGGCGTGGGCACCGGCGGCACCATCACCGGCGCCGGCGAGCGCCTCAAGGAGCACAACCCCGATCTTCAGGTGGTGGCGGTGGAGCCGAAGTCCTCGCCCGTCATCTCCGGCGGCCTTGCCGGCCCGCACAAGATCCAGGGCATCGGCGCCGGCTTCGTCCCGGCGGTCCTGAACCGCGACGTGATCGACGAGATCGTGCCGGTCGGCGACGAGGATGCGATCGAGACGGCGCGGCTCTGCGCGCGCCGGGAGGGCGTGCTGTGCGGGATCTCGTGCGGCGCGGCGCTGGCGGCGGCGATCCAGGTGGTCTCGCGGGCCGGCTTCCACGGCAAGCGGATCGCCGCGGTCATGCCCGACTCGGGCGAGCGCTACATCAGCACCCCGTTCTTCGCGCCCTGATGCTCGGGCTCGGCACATTCGCGCGGGTCATGCGGGAGGTCCGGGAGGATCTGACCGCGGCGCAGGAGCGCGACCCCGCGGCGCGCAACGTCGGCCGAGCCGAGATCCTGCTCACCTACGGCGGGGTCCAGGCGCTCCTGGCGCACCGCATCTCGCACGCGCTGTATGACGCCGGCGTCCCGATGGTGCCGCGCGCGCTGGCGAACGCGACCAGGGTCGCGACCGGCGTGGAGATCCACCCGGCGGCGAAGATCGGCCGGGCGCTCTTCATCGACCATGGCGCCGGCGTGGTCATCGGCGAGACCGCCGAGCTGGGCGACGAGGTCACGGTCTACCAGGGCGTCACGCTCGGCGGCACCGGCTTCCGGCGCGGCAAGCGCCACCCGAGCGTGGGCAGCGGCGTGGTGGTGGGCTCGGGGGCCAAGCTGCTCGGGGCGATCGAGGTGGGCGACCGCGTGAAGATCGGCGCCAACTCGGTGGTCATCCACGACGTGCCCGCCGGCTCGACCGTGGTCGGCAACCCCGGGCACCCGGTTCGCGTCGAAGGTCGCCGGCCCACCGGGCCCGACGCCGACTGGGCGCACCTGCCCGACCCCGTGGCCGACGCGATGATGGGCCTGGCCAACCGGCTGACGGCCGTCGAGGAGCTGCTGGCCGAGCTGACCGGCCGCAAGACCGAGGGCGCCGAGGTGCGCAAGCTGCACCGCCGCGGCGGCCCGGACTCCGCCGGGGGCTAGTAGAAGACCGTCCGGGTGCGGTGGCGGGGGACCGCCTTGTAACGCGGGTCCTGGCCGCGATTCCAGAGCCACACGTCGAGCGTGCGCGGCGCGACGCCGAGCCCGGCGGCGATCTGCTCGCAGGCCTGAAGGGCGCAGGCGCGGATCTCCTGCTCCTCGCCGCCGGGCGGCACCAGCTCGCCCGCGTCGATTCGCGCCGCCAGCTCGGGTGAGTAGCTCAGCACGCCGTCCACGCGCAGCACGTGCGGGACGAGGTTGTCCGCGAATATCGTGAGCCGGTCGAGGTCGGTGAACTCGGCCACGCCTGCCAAAGCGAGGTCGTTCGCGCTGATCTGCGCGCGCTTGTAGAAGCCGCGGTCGTCGAAGAAGGGCATGCCGACGGCGAGCTCCGACACCAGGCGCTCGGCCGAGCCGCCGCACGAGTCCACGAACGCGGCCGCGCTGTGACCGCCGAGGAAGCCACCCAGGTCGCGCAGCGCCTCGGCGTAGAGGGCCATCAGCTCATGCCCGGAGTCCTGGCCCAGGACCTCCGCCACGGCGGCCCCGTCGAGCGCCCGCAGCTCCTCGTTGCTCCAGGGCCCGTGCTCGCGGAAGCGGTCGGCCAGCGCCCAGGCCACCGTGAAGTAGCCGGAGCGGTCGTCGCGCTTTCGCAGCGTGGGGAACCAGCCCGAGCCGAAGTTGATCGCGTCGAGCGTGACAAGGTAGGCGATCACATCCTCGCGCGAGCCCTCCAGGTAGTGGGCCTCGGGATCGAGCACCGGCGGCGGCCCGGGCTCCACGTCGCCGAGGCGGTCGAGCTCGATCCGTACCGAGCGCGCCGAGCCGGCTATCTCGGCGCAGGAGCGGCGCACCTCGTCGAGCAGCGACATGCCCTCTTCTTACACTGCGCCGCGTGGCGGATGCCTTCGCCTGCCGGTCACTCGAGAAGCGCTATGGGCAGACGGTGGCCCTCGGCGGCGTCGACCTGAGCGTGGAGCCGGGCCAGCTCGTGGGCCTGCTGGGCCCGAACGGCGCCGGCAAGTCCACGCTCACGAAGATCGCCTGCGGGCTTGTGCGCCAGAGCGGCGGCAGCGCCATGGTGGACGGCGCGCCCGCCGGCTCGGCGCCCGCGCGCGCGGCGATCGGCTACCTGGCCGAGCTGTTTCGCTTCCCCGGCTGGCTGCGCGCACACGAGCTGCTCGAGCTGCACCAGCAACTGGCGCGCTCGGAGGGAGGCTCGGCCGAGCGCGGCGAGCTGCTCGAGCTGGTTGGCCTTTCGGAGGCGGGGACCGTGCGCGTGGACGCCATGTCCAAGGGCATGCAGCAGCGGCTCGGCATCGCGCAGGCGCTCGTGGGCTCACCGCGGCTGCTGCTGCTCGACGAGCCCACCAGCGCGCTCGACCCTGTGGGCCGGCGGATCGTGCGCGACCTGCTCCAGGAGCTGCGCCGCCGCGACGTGGCGGTGCTGCTGAACTCGCACCTGCTGAGCGAGGTCGAGCTGGTCTGCGACCGCGTGGCCATCCTGCTGGCCGGCCGGATCGTCGCCCAGGGCAGCCCGGCCGAGCTGAGCCGGCCGCGCGGGGTGGAGGTGGAGACCGCCGGCGGGGTGCGCACCTTCGGCGACGCCGGCCGCGAGGAGGTGCCCGCCATCGTGGCCCGGTTGGTGACGGAGGGCGAGCAGGTCTACGCGGTGCGCATGCTGGGCTCCACGCTCGAGGACACCTATCTCACGGCGGTCGGAGCGACGACGTGAACGACGTCGCCGCGATCGCCCGCTACGCCCTGCGCGAGTCGCTGCGGCGCAGGGTCTTCCTCGTGGTGCTGGTGCTCACCGTCGCCTTCCTGGCGCTGTACGCGCTCGGCACGAACGTGGCCTTCAACGAGGTGGAGAAGGCGGGTCGCGTCCCCACGCTGGACGACCAGGTGCTCACCGGCTCGACCCTCCTCGGCCTGTCGATGTTCACGACGTTGTTCCTGGGCGCCGTGCTCGCCGCCTTCCTGACGCTCGGCGCCGTGCGCGGCGACGCCGAGAGCGGGCTGCTGCAGCCGCTCGTGGTGCGGCCCGTGGGCCGCGACGCCCTGCTGGCCGGCCGCTTCGCCGCCGCGGCCGCCGTGTGCGCCGGGTACGTCCTCGCCGTGTACGCGGCCTCTGTGCTGATCACGGGCGCCGCCGGCGGCTGGTGGCCCGACAGGGTGGTGTCGCCGGGCCTCGGCCTGGCGCTGGGGGTGGTGGTGATCGCCGGCCTCTCTCTGCTGGGGTCGGTGTTCCTCGCCTCCACGGCCAACGGCATCGCGGTGTTCATGATCTTCGGCGCCGGCCTGGCCGCCGGCCTGCTGGGCCAGATCGGCGATGCCCTGAAGGTGCACGCGCTCGAGCGGGTGTCCGACGTGACCTCCTGGGTCCTCCCGTTCGAGGCGCTCTACCAGTCCGGCCTGGCGGCGCTGACCACCGACGCCGGCGGCCTGACCGGCGTGATCGTGCGCCTGGGCCCCTTCGGCGGCGCGCAGCGCGGCGGCGCGACGCTCTGGCTCTGGGCCTTCGCCTACCTCGGTCTCGTCGCCTTCGCCACCCGCGCCGCCTTCGCCCGCCGCGACCTCTAGGGGCGCTCCGATCGCGGCCTTATCCTCAACAGGGTGAGCACCATTGCGGAGGGAGCGAAGCGACCGGCCAGCGCCGCAGGCGCTGCCGAGGCCCTGCTCGAAGGCCTCAACGAGCCCCAGCGCGAAGCCGTCGTCCACGGCGAGGGGCCCCTGCTCATCCTGGCCGGCGCGGGCTCGGGCAAGACGCGGGTGCTCACCCACCGGATCGCCTATCTCGTCGGCAC
>DAIMGB010000120.1:0-6275 GCA_036724195.1 Thermoleophilaceae bacterium | reverse complement strand
CCGATCGAGGTCGAGGCGTGGCCGGCGCCCATGATGTCGTGCTCGGACTCGAAGATCGAGCAGAACGGGGCGAGGCCGCCGTACTTGCGGATCGTGTGCAGGTCGTCGCGCCGGCCGGTGAGCACCTTGTGCGGGTAGGCCTGGTGGCCGACGTCCCACAGCACCTTGTCGCGCGGGGAGTCGATCAGGCTGTGGATGGCCACCGCGATCTCCGACGCGCCGAGGTTCGCTCCGAAGTGGCCGCCGATCTCGCCGATCGTGTGGATGATCAGCTCGCGCACCTCCTGCGCGACCTGCTGGAGCTGTGCGTCGTCCAGCCGCTTGAGGTCGGCAGGGCCGTCGATGTCGTCGAGCAGCTTCGTCATGTGGTGCGGGTGAGGATGTGGTCGGCGATCTGGTGGAGCTTCGTCACGTCGGCGTCCGCCTCCGCCAGCGCGTCGCGGGCCCTTGCGTGCGACTCGACCGCGAGCTCGCGCGCCCGCTCCAGCCCGTAGACGCTCATGTACGTTGCCTTTCCATGGCGCTCGTCAGATCCGCGCGGCTTTCCGAGCTCGGCCTCGTCCCCGGTCACGTCGAGGATGTCGTCCACGATCTGGAAGACGACGCCCAACTCAGCCGCAAAGCGGCGAAGAGGGATTGTGGCAGGTCCGGCAGGGTCCACCAGCGCCAGGATGCAGCCCACCGACGCGGCGATCAGCGCCCCGGTCTTCAACTCGTGCAGCCGCCGCAGGTCCAGCTCCGCGGCGCCCTCGACGTCGAGGAACTGGCCGCCCACCATTCCGCGCACGCTCGCCGCCGACACCAGCTCGCGCACGGCGCCCAGCACGTTGGCCGGCTCGCCCTCCTGATCTGACAGAGCCAGGCGCAGCGCCTCGGCGAACAGACCGTCGCCCGCGAGGATGGCCACGTCCTCGCCAAACGCCACGTGGCAGGTGGGCTTGCCGCGGCGCAGCTCGTCGTCGTCCATGGCCGGCAGGTCGTCGTGGATCAGCGAGTAGGTGTGCACCATCTCGAGCGCCGCGGCCAGCGGCAGCACGTTGCGGGGCTCGCGCCCGAGCGCCTCGGCCGTGGCCAGCGCGAGCACCGGGCGGATGCGCTTCCCGCCCGCGAGCAGCGAGTAGCGCATGGCCTCCTCGAGCCGCTCCATGCCTCTGCCGCTCTCGCCCGCCGCGAAGCGCAGGCCCGCGAGGTAGTCGTCCACCAGCTCCTGAAGCTCGACCGGGTAGGTCGCGGCGCGCGTGGCGCTCACAGAAGGCGCTCCTGCCCCTCCGTCTCGCGCGCCTCGGCGTCGAGGCCCGAGCCGATCCGGGTGGCCAGCTCGGCGCAGCGGTCCACGAGCTGGGCCGCCTCGTCGGGCTCGAGCTGGCCGCTTCGCAGCCGCTGGGCCACGCGCTCGAGCTCCCCGATCAGGGCGTCGAGGTCGTTCACGTCGCGGCGCCTTCTCGCTGCACGGCTCCGAGGATGCCATTCACGAACGAGGGCGCGTCGGTGGAGCAGAGCTCCTTCGCCGTCTCCACGGCCTCATCGATCGCCACCTCGTCGGGCACGTCGGGGCGGTGGCGCAGCTCGTAGAGGGCCACCCTGAGGATGTTGCGCTCGAGCGGCGCGATGCGCTCCAGCGACCAGCCCACGGCGTGGCCGGAGATCAGCTCGTCGATGCCCTCGCGCTCCTGCTCGACGCCCTCGGCCAGCTCGCGCGTGAACGCCGTCGCGCGCGGGTCGATCAGCTCGTCCAGCGGCCGGCCGGTCACGTCCCCCTGGTAGAGCGCGAACACGGCGGCGCGGCGCTGTTCGGAGCGGCGCACAGTGTCTACGCGCGCGAGACGTACTCGCCGGAACGCGTGTCCACACGCACCCGGTCGCCGACGTTCACGAAGAGGGGAACCCGAACGACCACGCCGGACTCGAGCGTGGCTGGCTTGTCGCCGCCGCCCGAGGCGGTGTCGCCGCGCACGCCCGGCTCGGTCTCGGACACGGTCAGCTCGACGGCGCTCGGGACCTGGACCTCGGAGGGCTGCTCGTCCACGTAGAGCAGCTCGATCTCCTCGTTCGGCATGACCCACTTGAGCGACTCGGCCACGGTGTCCGCGGGGAGAGGGAGCTGGTCGAAGGTCTCTGAGTCCATGAAGTGGGCGTCGGTGCCGTCTGAGTAGAGGAACTGCATCTTGCGCGTCTCGGTGCGGACGGGGCGGAACTTCTCCCCGGCCCTGAAGGTCCTGTCGATCACCGCGCCGTCATCCACGCGCTTGAGCTTGGTGCGAACGAACGCCCCACCCTTGCCCGGCTTTACGTGCTGGAACTCGACGATCTTGAAGACCGTCCCGTCCACGTCCACGTGGGTGCCGTTCTTGAACTGGTTGGTCGAGATCACGGACGGAAGGCTAGCCGGGCATCATCTCTACCGATGCGCGCGATGGTCTTCGACGAGCCCGGCAAGCCGCTGCGGCTCGACACGGTCCCGGACCCCGAACCCGGAGCGGGGCAGCTCCTGATCGAGGTCCATGCCTGCGGGGTCTGCCGGACCGACCTGCACATCTTCGACGGCGAGGTCGACGTGCCGCGCACGCCGCTCGTGATCGGCCATCAGATCGTGGGGACGGTCGCCGGGACGGACCGGCGCGTGGGCGTGCCGTGGCTCGGCTGGACCGACGACACGTGCGAGTACTGCCGCAGCGGGCGCGAGAACCTGTGCGACCGGGCGCTGTTCACCGGCCGCGACATCGACGGCGGCTACGCCGAGCTGACCGTGGCCGACGAGCGCTACTGCTTCGACATCCCGGAGGGCTACCCGGACCTCCAGGCCGCGCCGCTGCTGTGCGCCGGGCTGATCGGATACCGCGCATACGGCATGACGGGCCACGCCACGCGGCTCGGCCTGTACGGCTTCGGGGCGTCCGCTCACATCATCTGCCAGGTGGCGGTGGCGCAGGGCCGGCGCGTGTTCGCGTTCACGCGCGAGGGCGACGAGGCCTCGCGCGAGCTGGCCCTCGAGCTGGGCGCCGAGTGGGCCGGCGACTCGATGAAGCCCGGGCCGGAGCCGCTCGACGCCGCGATCATCTTCGCCCCCGCCGGGGAGCTGGTGCCGGCGGCGCTACGCGCCACCGCCAAGGGCGGCGTGGTGGTGTGCGCCGGCATCCACATGTCCGACATCCCGTCGTTCCCCTACGACATCCTCTGGGGCGAGCGGACGCTGCGCTCAGTGGCCAACCTCACGCGCGCGGACGGCAGGGGCTTGCTCGCGCTGGCGCCGGAGATCCCCGTCGAGACGCACGTGACCGCCTACCCGCTCGAGCGGGCGAACGACGCGCTCGACGACCTGCGCGCCGGGCGCTTCCAGGGCGCGGCGGTCATCGACGTGCAGACTTAGCCAAGTCCCAGCAGCCGCTACGAGGTGGGGCGGCTGGGCCGCTCCTCAAGCCCGTCGCCAGGCGCGCCGATTCAGTTGACATGCGCCCCCGCGCGCGCTCTTTCGTGCTGCCCACCCTCGTCGCCGCCTGCGGCGTGCTGCTGCTCGCCTGGATGGGGCTCAAGACGCCGGCCTTCACCGACTACGAGACGGAGATCGAGCCGGCCGCGCAGGCACTGCGAGCCGGGCACATCAACGACTTCCTCGCCCTGCTGCCCGCCTATGGCGGCTCGCTGGTGCTGCGCTCGCCGTTCGTGTTCCTTCCGGACCTCTGGGGCGGCGGCTACCTGGCGCTGTTCCGCTCGCTCGCGCTGCCCTGCCTGGCGGCGGGAGCGGGCCTCGGCGTGTACCTCTGGGCCCAGGCCACGCGGCTGGGCCGCGGGCGAATGGCCGCCTGGACCGCGCTCTGCCTCTGCGCGATCAACCCGCTGACGCTTCGCGCGCTCGAGACCGGCCACCCCGAGGAGCTGCTCGGCGGCGCGCTGTGCGTGGCCGCCGCGCTGGCCGCCGCGCGGCGACATCCGCTCGCGGCGGGGCTGCTGCTGGGCCTGGCGATCGCCAACAAGCCGTGGGCCGTGCTGGCGGCCATCCCCGTCGCACTGATCGCGCCCGAGCGGCGCGCGCTGCTGCTGGGCGCCGCGGGCGCCGCGGCAGCCGTCGGGCTCGCCCCGCTGTTGCTGGCGGGCAGCCCCGCGGTCACGCACGTAGGCGATGCGGGCCAGATCTTCCAGCCCTGGCAGGTCTGGTGGTTCCTCGGCGAGCACGGCCACGTGGTCCGCGGGAACTTCGGGGTGAAGCCCGACTACCGCGCCGCGCCAGGCTGGATCGGCCACGTGGCGCGTCCCGTGGTCGTGCTGCTGCCGGTGGCGCTGTCGCTGGCGCTGGCCCCGCGCCTGCGCTCGCGCCCCTGGCACGACGGCCTGCTGCTGCTTGTGCTCGTGCTGCTGCTGCGCTGCGTGCTCGACCCCTGGAACGTCATCTACTACGAGCTGCCGTTCCTGCTGGCGCTCGTGGCCTGGGAGGTGCACGCCCGCGACGGCGCGCCCGTGATCTCGCTGGCGGTCACGGTGCTCTGCTGGGTCACGCTCGAGCAGCTCACGCACCAGGTCTCGCCCGACATCCAGGCCGCGGCCTTCCTCGCCTGGAGCGTGCCCCTAGCCGTGGCCATCGGCGTCCGGCTGTTCGACCCCGAGCGCCTGCGCGTGCCCCTCTTCCCGCAGCTTCTCCAGGTGAGCGTCGAGGGTCAGCGCGGCCGCCGGGCGTAGCTCTACCGGCGCGTCCGACCAGACCTCGTCGAGCAGCTCGTCCCGGTCGCTGACGCCCGCCTCCAGCGCGGCCTTCAGGCGCCGCTCTCGGTCGAGCCGATGCGAGATGTACTCGTCGAGCTTCGCCGCGGGGTCGTGCACGTAGGGCCCGTGGCCCGGGCAGAGCAGCTCGAGGTCCAGCTCCTGAAGTCGCCGGAGCGAGTCGAGATAGGCGGACAGCGAGCCCTCGCCCGGCGCGATGAACACGCTGCCCGTGCCGAGCACGGTGTCGCCGGTGAAGCACGTGCGCCCGATCAGCAGGCAAACGCTGTCGGGCGAGTGCCCGGGGGTGGCGATCGCGCGGAACGGCCCCGCCTCCTCCCCCTCGCCGGGTTGTAGCACCGGCACCCCGAGCCGTTCGGAGCCGTCGGCGTGGTCGCCGTGGCCGTGGGTCAGCACCACCCCCTCGATCCGTCCGCCGGCGGCAGCGCGCACCGCGTCCAGGTGGCCGGCGTCGTCCGGCCCCGGGTCCACCACCCAGTGGCCGACCACGTAGCTGTTCGTGCCGTCGAGAGTCATCGGCGAGGGATTGGGCGCGCGCATGCGCACGATCCCCTCCGGATCCCTGTCGTCGACGCTCACACGCCGTGTTCTAGCGGCTGTAGAGTCGCCACGGTGGCTGGCCCCGCCGAATCGAACCAGGGCATGACCTTCGTGGTGCTGGCCATCGCCTTGGCGCTGGCGATAACGATCCTGGACGCGGCGCTCGGCACGGACACGATGCTCACCGGCGCCCTCGTGGCGTGCCCGATGCTCGCCGCCCTGCGGGCCAGCACGAGGTGGACTGCGACGATCCTCGGGCTCGCGGTCGTGCTCGGCCTCGTGACCGGCGCGCTGAACAACGAGTTCCTCACCACGGACCACCTCTCGCGCATGCTCACGATCGTGCTGGGCGGCGGCCTCGCGCTATGGGTCGCGCGGCTGCGCTCGGACCGCGAGAGCGACGCGTTCCATTTGGCGACCCAGTACGCGGTGGCGCAGGTGTTCTCGGAGGCCGGCACGCTGGCGGAGGCGGTGCCGCGGCTGCTCGAAGCCGTCGGCCGCTCGCACGGCTGGGAGCTCGGCGGTTACTGGAGCTCCACGCCGAGCGGGAACCTGCGCTTCGTCGACAGCTGGCACGAGCAGGGCATCGACGCCGAGCCCTACAACGAGGTCAGCCACGCCCTCACCCTCGGCATCGGGCTGCCGGCGAAGGTGCTGAAGACGGGCGAGCCGGTGTGGATCCGAAACGTGCTCAAGGAGCCCGACTTCAAGCGCACCGAGGTCGGCGAGCAGCTCGGATTGCGAGGCTTCGTGGGCTTCCCGATCAGGACCTCGAGCGGGGTCGCGGGCGTGATGGAGTTCTTCGCCCGCACGGTGCGGGAGCCGGACCACGACCTGCTCGACCTGCTGGCGGCCCTCAGCTCGCAGATCGGCGGCTACGTCGAGAGCCTGCGCGCCGAGGAGACGGTGCGGGAGAGCGAGGCCCATATGAGCGCCGTGGTGGAATCGGCGCTCGACTGCGTGGTCACGATGGACCACGAGGGCCGCGTGACGGGCTTCAACCCCGCCGCCGAGCGCACCTT
>DAIMGB010000119.1:1483-6288 GCA_036724195.1 Thermoleophilaceae bacterium | reverse complement strand
TGCCGCCCAGGGAGAGCACCATCGCCTGCATGCCGTAACAGATGCCGAGCACCGGAATGCCGAGCTCGAGCAGCTCCTTGCGCAGCACGGGGGCGCCCTCGGCGTAGACCGACGCGGGGCCGCCGGACAGCAGCAGGCCCTTCGGCCGGCGCCGCTCGATCTCCTCGAGCGGCACGTCGTGGGGCAGCAGCTCGGAGAAGACGCCGCACTCGCGCACGCGGCGCGCGATCAGCTGCGAGTACTGCCCCCCGAAGTCGAGGACCAGGACCTCATCCAGGACCGCGGGGGCTTCCGCCTCTCGCCGCTCGACCGCCGAAGCCGCGTTCGCCACTACTCGACGAGTGCCGGGTCGGCGGAGGGGGCCGAGCCGTTCACCACACCGTCGGACGCCGGAGCGGCCTTGGCCGCGGACACGGCGCCCATGCCGATCGCCTGGTCGCGCTGGAGCTGCTTGCCCTCGGTCTGGAGCGACGGCGCGACCATCACCTCGGCGCGGTGGAACGACGGGATGTCCTCGTAGCCGCAGGTGGCCATCGACGTGCGCAGGCTGCCCATCAGGTTGAACGTGCCGTCGTTCTCATGCGCGGGGCCGAGCAGGATCTGCTCGAGCGAGCCGTTCTGGGTGGTCTTCACGCGCGCGCCGCGGGGTAGCGACGGGTGGAAGGTGGCCATGCCCCAGTGAAAGCCGCGGCCCGGCGCCTCGTAGGCCCGCGCGAGCGGCGATCCGATCATCACGGCGTCGGCGCCGCAGGCGAAGGCCTTGGACACGTCGCCGCCGTTGCGCATGCCGCCGTCGGCGATGACCTTCACGTACTCGCCGGTCTCGAGCATGTGCTGCGAGCGGGCCGCCTGGACGTCGGCGATCGCCGTGGCCTGCGGAACGCCGATTCCGAGCACGCCACGCGTGGTGCAGGCGGCGCCCGGGCCGACGCCCACGAGCACGCCGACCGCGCCGGTGCGCATGAGGTGCAGGCCGGTGGAGTAGGAGGCGCAGCCACCGACCACGACCGGCACCGGCACCTCGCGGATGAACTCCTTCAGGTTGACGGGCGGGCGCGACTCGTCGGTGGAGACGTGCTCGGCCGAGATGACCGTGCCCTGGATGACGAGGATGTCGAGCCCGGCCTCCACAGCGGTCTCGTAGTGGGAGCGGACGCGCTGCGGCGTGAGCGAGGCGGCCGCCACGACCCCCTGGTCCTTGATCTCGCGGATCCGCTCGGCGACCAGCTCCTCCTTGACGGGCTCCATGTAGATGCGCTGCATCTCCGCGGTGGCCTCGTCCTTGGGCAGCTCGGCGATGCGCGCCAGCTCTGCGTCGGGATCCTCGTAGCGGGTCCAGATGCCCTCGAGGTTCAGAACAGCCAGGCCGCCGAGGTTGCCGATGATGCCGGCGACCTCCGGCGACACCACGCCGTCCATCGCCGAGGCGACAAGCGGGAGCTCGAAGCGGTAGGGCCCCAGGGTCCATGTGATGTCGATGTCGTCCGGGTCGCGCGTGCGCCTCGAGGGCACGATGGCGATGTCGTCAAAGCCATATGCGCGACGGCCCTTCTTGCCCCGACCGATATCAACTTCCATGGCGGCATCCTAGGTTCGACGGCGGACGAAGCCTTGACACTACCAACGCGCTCCAGACGTCTGGAGACGGCGATTTCCGCTATTTGCGGGGGACCGCCGCAAGCACCCGGCTCGGCCGGGTGCGCGCGGATGACGCTCTACCCCGCCGCTTGAACAGCGGGGGCGTCGAGAGTCTCCACAGAGACCTCCGAGGCGAGCCGTTCGACCTCGCGCGGATCCACCACGCCGGCGCCGAAATGCTGCGTTGACTCGGCGCCGCAGGCCACCCCGTAGCGCAGGCAGTCCTCGGGCGGGCGGCCCCCGTAGCGGGCGGCCACGTAGCCGGCCAGGAAGGCGTCGCCGGAGCCCACGGACGAGACCGGCTCGAGCGGCTCGAGCGTGGCCCGGTACATCGACACGGCGGCCGGTCCCTCGGTGCCTCCGGCCAGCAGGGCCAGGCAGCCGTCGGGCAGCGTCATCAGCGCCTCGCCGGCGCCCAGGCCGATCATCTCCCGCACGGCCGTGCGGCGGTCGTCGTCGTCGGCGAACTCGTGCCCCACGAGCTCCTCGGCCTCGAGCTCGTTGGGGCTGACCACGTCGGGGCCGGCGCGGGTGGCCAGCCGAAGCGGCTCGCCCTCGAGGTCGAGCATGACGGTCACGCCGAGCTTCTTCAGCTCCTCGACCAGGTGTGCGTAGACCTCAGGCTCTACGCCGCGCGGCAGGCTGCCGGCGAACACGCAGACGGCCGCCCCCTTGGCGAGGTAGAGCAGCTTGTCCACGAACAGCTCGAGCTCGCCCGGCTCGACCTTCGGGCCGCGCTCGTTGATCTCGGTCTGCTCGCCGGTGGTGGGATCCACCACCGCCGTCGACATGCGCGACTCCTCGCGAATTCGCACGAAGTCGTTGAGGATCGCCTCCTCGGTGAGGTGCTCGATGATGCGCGTGCCCGTCGGGCCGCCCGCGAACCCGGTCGCGATCACCGGCTGGCCGAGCGCCTTCAGGGTGCGCGCCACGTTCACGCCCTTGCCGCCCGCCATCGCGGCCTGCTCGACGGCGCGGTGCCTGCGGCCCAGCCTGAAGTTGGGCACGGCCAGCGTCTTGTCGATCGCGGCGTTGAGTGTGACTGTGATGATCATTCACGCACGAGCCGCAAGCGGACCCGCAGGCGCAGGGTAGCGATGAACAGGCCCCCGAGCAGAGCAACGAGCACCACCAGCACGAGCGGCAGAGACGGCCCGGAGAGGAGCTTTCGCGGCAGCCCGGCGCCCGGTACGGCTCCTGCCGTGACGAGATCGACGCGGCCCACCGGACGTCCTCCGCGCAGCACCGCCACCGACCCGACGCGGCGTCCCGGGGGCAGCGGCCCCTCGAGCCTCGCCGGAGCCCGGACCCGCCTTCGCACGCGCTGGCCGGCCCGCGCCGTGACGGTCAGGCCGTTGCGCGGGACCAGTGCCACGCGCCGGTCGCCGAAGTAGCGCACCTGCGGCCGCGCCAGCACCCGGCGGCGGTCGAGCACCCGCTCGCTGCGAAAGCGCGACAGCCCGTAACGCAGCAGGGCCAGGGTGTCCGAGTCGCGGGCTGCCTCGCTGGGCTCCCCCATCACCACCGTGATCACGCGCGCGCCGCTGCGGCCGTGCCCCGTGCCCACCAGCAGGTAGCCGGCCTGCTGGGTGTGGCCGGTCTTCACGCCGTCCACGAACGGGTAGCGGGCGACGAGGTCGTCGCGGTTGTCCACCACGCGGCGGTGCGCCCCGGAGCGCAGCACCGCCTTGGGTGTGTTCACAACTCGCGCGAAGCGGCGGCTCGTGAGCAGGTGCCGGGCCAGCCGGGCGAGGTCGGAGGCGGTCGAGTAGTTACCGGGCTCATCCAGCCCGACGGGGTTGGCGTAGCTCGTGTCGCGGAGGCCGAGCTGGCGCGCGCGCTCGTTCATCGCCTCAACGAAGGCCTGGCGCGAGCCGGAGATGCCCTGGGCGAGCGTGGCCGCGGCGTCATTGGCGCTTTCCAGCAGCAGGGCCTTCAGCAGGTCGCCCGCGCGCATGCGCTCGCCCGTACGCAGGTTGATCTTCGACTCCGCCGGGCCGGCGTCGTACGCGGGCGCGGTGAAGACCTCCGACGGCCGCGTGCGCTCGAGCGTGAGCAGCGCCGTCATCAGCTTTGTGGTGCTGGCGATTGACCTCCGCTCGCCGGCGTTGTGGGCAAAGATCACGGCGCCGTCGGAGGCGTCAATCACGATTGCCGCTTTGGCGGACGAGGCAAGTCCGGTGCTCGCCCGATCACCGATCGGGCTGCGCGCCTCCCTCACGGCCGGCGGCGGGGCAGCGGTGGCATCCCCCGCCACCCCCGCGAGCGCCACCAGGGCCGCCGCGAGCGTGCAGAGGCGGGACCTCACCCGCGCAGCTTGATCTTCTGCCCGGACACGAGCGCCTGGGGGTCGAGAGCCGGGTTCAGCTCGAGCAGCTTCGCCACCGGAACGCCGGTGGTCTCGGCGATGCTGCCGAGCGTGTCGCCCACCTTCACGGTGTAGGTGGCCGCCTGCTTCTTGGGCCGCGTCGTGGTCCGGTCGCGCGCGGGCGCCGTGCTCGTGTCCGCCGTCCGGCTGCCGGACCCGGTGCTCTGGCCTCCCCCTCCGCCGCCCGACCCGGAGCTCAGGACGATCGCGAGGAAGACGAGCACGAAGGCCCCCAGCGCCAGCGGGGCCAGTATGCGAGCGGGGCTGCGTCTTCCGTGATCCGGCATGGCTGCGGCGAAGGCAGCATATGGGGGCGCCCGGCCCGCAGGCTCAGCTCAAGAGCGACCAGGCGGCGGCGCGCAGCTCCTCCGCAGCGGCGGCCGCGGCCTGCGAAGGCTGGCCCCCGCGCTGGACGTGGGCGTTCACGATCGAACGCGACGCGGTGACCAGGCCCGCCGCGGGGTGGGGCTCGAAAGCGGGGCCCAGATCCTCCACCCTGCCGCCCTGGGCCCCCACGCCGGGCAGCAAGAAGATCGCGCGCGGCATCAGCTCGCGCAGGCGAGCGAGCAGCTCCGGCTGGGTGGCGCCCGTCACGGCTCCGACGCACGACAGGCCGCAGTCGCCGGTCAGGGCGGAGCCAAGCTCGTCGACCAGGCGCGCGAGCCGCTCGTGCAGCGGCGGGTCCCCCGCGTCCTGGAGCTCCGCGGCGCCCGGGTTCGAGGTGCGCACGAGCACGAAGCAGCCGGCCCCCGCGGCGGCCGCGGCGTCGACCAGTGGCTCGAGCGCGTCGCGGCCGAGC
>DAIMGB010000119.1:0-1473 GCA_036724195.1 Thermoleophilaceae bacterium | reverse complement strand
AGCACGAGCAGGCCCTGCTCGCGCGCAGCCGCCGCGGCATCCTCCAGCGCGGCCCAGCCCGGCGGGCCGAGCCGCTCGAAGCAGGCCAGCTGCAGCTTGACCGCCACGCAGGCGCCGCCGGCCGCCGCGATGGCGGCGCGGCAATGATGGGCGACGGCGGCTGCTGTGGCCTCGCGCGAATCGTCCGGCCCCGCCGCCTCCAGCGCCTCTGGCCAGAGCGCGGCGGGATCGGGATCCAGGCCCAGCACGACGCGGCTCTGGCGCTCCTCCGTGAGCGCCGCGAGCCGGTCGGCGAAATGAGCCACTCAGGCGGCCTTAGCCGCCGGGATCCAGCCTGGGAGCTTGCTTAGCCCTTTACGGCCTTCTTGAGGCCGGACCCCGCGCTGAACTTCGGCACCTTGCTCGCGGCGATCTGGATCTTCTCGCCGGTCTGCGGGTTCACGCCCTGGCGGGCGCCACGGTCGCTGACGGAGAACTTGCCGAAGCCGGTGAAGCTGACTTCGCCGCCGCGGCGCAGCGTCTCCGAGACAACGCCGATGAACGCGTCCACGGCCTTGCCGGCCTCGGCCTTGCCGAGCCCTGTCTCGTTGGCCACCTGGTCGGTGAATTCTTGCTTGGTCACGCTTTCCTCCTTCTTGATTGGTCGGCGGAACGTAACAATGCCCGCGGACAAGCGAAGTCACGCAACCCGCTCTGGGAGCGGGAAATTCGCAATTTCCGGGTACCTGCGGCCCGATTTGGCTCAGGAACCGGAGACCGACATGGTCCCGATCAGGACCGGAGGGGCTTTTACGCTGCCCCCGAACGGCACCCAGCGCGCCTCCGCCCCGACGCCGTCCACGGCCCGCAGCATCGACACCAGGTCGCTCGCGATCGTGAGCTCCCGCACCGGCTGTCCCAGCTCGCCGTTCTCGATCAGACGGCCCGATGCGCCCACCGAGAAGGTGCCGGACACCGGGTTCACACCGGAGTGGAGCCCGGCGACGTCGGTCACGTAGAGGCCGTCGCCCGCGCGCGCGACCAGCTCCTCGAGCGTGCCCTCGCCCGGTTCGACGATCAGGTTGCTCGTGCCCACCGACGGAGGGGAGCGGTAGGAGCCGCGGCTCGCGTTCGCGGTGGTGGCCCGCTCGCCCTTGCGCGCGGTACGGGTGTCGAACAGGAAGCTCTGGAGCCGCCCGCCCTCGATCAGCGCGGTGCGGCGGGTGGCAGAGCCCTCGCCGTCGAAGGGCGAGCTGCTCGGGCCGTCGGGGTCGGTGGCGTCGTCGGCGATGGCCAGCGCCGGGTCGGCCACCTCGTCCCCCTCACGGTCGGCGAACAGCGAGCGCCCGCGCTGCACCGCGTCCGCGGAGAGCATCCCGCCGATGAAGCCCACGAACGAGGCCGCCACGAAGGCGTCGAGCACGACCGGGCAGCGGCGGCTGGCGGGCTGGCGGGCGCCCACGAGCGAGCGGGCGCGCTCGCCGGCCTCCCGGC
>DAIMGB010000118.1:1702-6381 GCA_036724195.1 Thermoleophilaceae bacterium | reverse complement strand
ACAACGTAGAGGTCGTGAACCACAACCGCTGAGCCAGGCGTCCGCTGGCCGATCCGGGCAATCCGGGTTATGGTCGCCCCGTGGCTCGCACCGTGGCAGCCGCCCTCACGGCGGCAACTCTTGTCTTTGGCTTGGCGACCTCGACCGCGTCGGCGCGCTGGTGGGGCAGCACGCTCAAGGGCAGCGCCAACGCAAACTACGGCTGCGAGAGCGCCCTCGTGAACGGCGTCTTCGGCGTGCAGCTGGCGCCGACCAACCAGCGGTCCTGCACCTACCGCCACGGGGGCTACCTCTACTCGAATCGCTTCACCTTCCTCACTCCGAGGACCGGGCGGGTCAACCGCATCCGCGTGAAGTCGGGACCCAACCCGGCCAAGCTGCGCCTGACCGTGCTCACCGGCTCGAGCCGCGTCGATCCCTTCACGGGCCGCGACCAGCCGGGCACCTACACCTGCTGCACCGCCCGCTACGTGGGCAAGGCGTTTCGGCCCAAGGCCAACCGGATCACGACGAAGAAGGTCAAGGTCAAGGTCTACAGCGTCCGCAACAAGCAGCTCCAGTACCGCATCCACTCCACCGACGGCCTGGCGCTGACCGCGAGCGGCCCGGGCACCCTCCCGCTCCACATCCGCAGCGACCTGGGCGGGTTCACGCCCGGCGTCCCCACTGCGGTCGGCTTCTGGCCCGCCACCCGCAAGGGCGACCCGCGGGTCGACGGCTACGCGCTCACCGGGCTCGACCTTCTGTTCCAGTGGAACTTCATTCCGGCCAAGCGGCGCTAGCGCTACTTCTCCGCCGCCGGGCAGACGATCCGGTAGTCGCAGAACGAGCAGATCTCCGGTGAGGGCTTCGGCTCGAAGTCCTGGCTCTTGATGCCGTCGGCTATCTCGCCGACGGTCGTGCGCACGCGGTCGAGCTCCTCCTCGGAGTGCTCCACGGGCACCTTCTCGCCGGACATCACGTAGAAGTAGGACTGGGCCGAGGTCTCGAGGCGCCACGAGGCGCGGGCGCCCATCTGGTAGAGCGAGAGCTGCACGTCCTCGCGCAGCTCGGCCTCCGTCTTCGCCTTGCCGGTCTTGTAGTCGATCAGCTCGTACGAGCCGTTGGGGTGGCGGTCCACCCGGTCCACGCGGCCGCGCAGCAGGTGCGGCCCCATGCGGAAGGCGAACGAGCGCTCGAACCAGACCGGCTCGGAGTCGGACTCGCGATCGGCCTGCCAGTAGTGCTCGAGCGCGGCAACGGCGCGCTGGCGGAACTGGCGCTCGTCGTCCGAGTCACCGAAGCCGGAGCGCCGCCAGGAGGCCTCGAACAGGCCCATCAGGCTCTCCAGCGAGCCGCCCGGCTGGTTGTGGAAGCGCTCCAGCACCTGGTGCATGACGATGCCGAAGCGCTGGTTGATCGTCGGCTCTTGCGGGATCCGGAAGACGCGCGCGAACTTGTACTTGAGCGGGCAGATCCGGTAGGTGTCGATATCGGAGGCCGAGAGCATCAGGCCCTGGCCGCGCCGCGGGATGAACGGGTCCAGCGAAGGCTCCGAGCCGTTCTCCGCCGCGGCCGGCCGCTTGGCCATGTCGCGCTCTGCGTCGCGGAGCCAGTCGTCGAGGGCCGAGGTGGCGAGGATGTCGCGCTGCTCGGGCGTGGCGCCCTGGGCGAGGATCTCGTTCAGCCACGGCAGCACCTCAGCGATCTCGAGGCCCTCCTTGGAGCGCTCGATCAGCGCCGCCACCTTGATCAGCTCGAGGTAGCGGGCCACCGCCTCGTCCACGTCGAGGTAGGTGTCGAGCCGCATCTCGCCCAGCCGCCCGCCCACGCGCGCGACGGTGTCGAGCAGCTCGTCGCGCATGATCCGGAAGGTCGAGTGCAGGCCCTCGGCCGGCCCGAACAGCTCCTCGTCGTGCAGCTCCTCCTCGGCCTCGAGCGCCGCGCGGGCCTCCTCGTAGAAGGGGGATGGTCTGGGGGTGGAGCCGGGCGCGCCGCTCGCGTCCCACGCCAGCACCAGGCCCTTGCGCGCGCGCGTCATGGCCACGTGCAGCAGGCGGCGCATCTCGCCCTCGTGCGTCTCGCGCCCCGCCGCGGCCGGCAGCGTCTCGCGCAGCAGCTCGTCGGGAACCTCGTCGCGGCGGGGCCGGAACGGGCCCGGCATGCGCGAGGCCGACAGCCCCAGCACGAAGACGTGGTCGAACTCGAGGCCCTTGGCGGCGTGCATCGTCATCACCTGCACGGCCGGCATGGGCGAGGGGTCCGACGCCTCCTCCTCCCGCAGCCCCGACTCCGCCACCGCCGCCATGTAGCGCGTGAAGTCGCGCGCGGTGGCCTGAGGCTCGCGGCGCATGAACGCGGTGGCCAGCTCGGACAGCTTGGCGATGTTGCGCAGCCGCTCGACCGTGTCCGCGTGGGTGGCGAACACCTGCTGGCGCCGCAGCCCGATCCGCTCCACCAGCCGCAGCACGAACATGTCCGGGCGGCGCTCCTCGAACGCGTTGGAAGCCGAGCGGTACAGCCGCAGGAAGGCCTGGGCGCGCTCGCGGCCCTCGGGTGAGAGCTGCGGGCCATCGAGCGCGGCGACGATCGCCGACGGCATGTCCAGCTTGCGCCGGCGCGCGAGCTGGGTAAGGCGCGCCACGTCCACCGAGCGCAGCTCGATCGGCGGGCGCGACAGCGCCCGCACCACTGCGCCCGAGTCGCCGGGGTCGGCCAGCAGGCGCAGCCAGGCCAGCACGTCGCGCACCTCCGCGCGCTGGAAGTACGCCGCCGACCCGCTCAGCCGGAAGGGCAGCGCGCGCTCCTCGAGCGCCGCGCCCACGACGTTGCCCTCGTTCTTCACCGAGCGCACCAGCACGCACACCTGCGAGGCCGGAACGCCCTTCCCCGTGACGAGCCGCTCGGCCTCTGCTGCCACGGCCTGCGCCTGCGCGCGCTCCGAGTTGCAGCGCCAGAAGCGAACGTCGCCCCCGGCGGCGCCGGTGAGCTTCTTGTCGATCCGCTCCGGCAGCGGCTCCACCACGGCGCCGGCCGCCGTCAGGATGCGCCGCCCCGAGCGGTAGTTGCGCTCCAGCCGGACGACCGTCGCGTCCGGCAGCTCGCGCTCGAAGTCGCGCAGGTTCTTCTGCGAGGCGCCCCGGAAGCGGTAGATCGCCTGGTCGTCGTCGCCGACCACCGTCACGTTGCCGTGCTCCTCCACGAGCAGCCGCAGCAGCATCCCCTGGGCGAAGTTCGTGTCCTGGTACTCGTCCACGAGCACGTGCTTGAAGCGTCTGGCCACCCGCTCGCGCACGTGCGGCTTCTCGTGCAGCAGGCGGAAGGCGCGCACGATCAGGTCGCCGAAGCCGAGTGCCCCGCACTCATCGAGCAGGCGGTCGTGGTCGGCGTAGAGCTGCGCGAACTCGCGCTCGCGGGCGGCGCTGGCGCGCTCGGCGTCGGACTCGCCCTCGCCGAGCCGCTGGGCGTAGGCGCGGTAGTCGGCCACCGACACGAGCTCGTCCTTCAGGCGGTCGATGCGCGACACGAAGCTGGCCAGCAGCGGCGCCGGATTGCCGCGGATCTGGTGGTGGCGCAGCGTCAGCTCGTCGATGCGCTCGAGCAGCAGCGCCAGCCGGTCGGCCGGGGTGACGGTGGTGAAGAACGGGTCGAGCCCGGCCTCGAGCGCCTCGTCCTGCAGCAGCCGTGAGCAGAAGGCGTGGAAGGTGTCCACGTGCAGCTCCTCGTAAGGAGCCTGGATCAGCGAGTCGACTCGCTCGCGCATCTCGGCGGCCGCCGCCGAGGAGAAGGTGAGCGCGAGGATCTCGTCGGGTGCGCTGCCCTGCTCGACCAGCCACGCGAGGCGGCGGGTGAGGGTGCGCGTCTTGCCGGTACCGGCCCCGGCTACCACGATCAGGGGCCCGCCGGGGTGGGTGACGGCCGCGCGCTGGGAGCGGTTTAGGCCGTCTAGCAGCGACGCCTCTAAGGCCTCGGGCATGCCCGCCTAGGATACGCGCGCGTGGCGAGCGCCCGAGCCCCCTCCCCCGACGACTGGCTGGCCGTCTGCAGGCGCGCCGCGGACGGCGCCCGCCGCGCGGTGCGGGGCTACGCCACCACGGCCGAGCGCTCGGTCCAGACCGGCCGCGGCGAGGGCGGCGACATGGCGCTCGTGATCGACCGCGCCGCCGAGGACGCCGTGTTCGCCGAGCTCGAGGCGCTGGGGGTGCCGCTGACCGCGGTGTCGGAGGAACGCGGCGAGCTCGAGCTGAACGGCGGCGGCCCCACGCGCGTGGTGATCGATCCGGTGGACGGCTCGCTCAACGCCAAGCGCGGCCTGCCGTTCGCGTGCGTCTCGATCGCGGTGGCGAGTGGCGAGTGGATGGAGGACGTGGACGTGGGCCTCGTGGCCGAGTTCGACCCGCCGCGCGACTGGTGGGCGCTGCGTGGCCAGGGCGCCTTCCGTGACGGCGAGCGCCTGCCGCGGCTCGAGCCGGGCGGCCTGGAGCTGCTCGGCCTGGAGACCGCCCGTCCCGAGGCGGTTGCCGCGGCGGCGGCGCAGATCGGCGACGTGGACGCCGAGCGCGTGCGCGCCCTGGGGTCGGTGGCGGTCACGCTCTGCCTGGTGGCGGGCGGCCAGCTGGACGCCATGCTCAGCCTGCGCCAGATCCGCTCGGTGGACGCCGCGGCGGGTCAGCTGATCGTGCGCGAGGCAGGGGGCGTGG
>DAIMGB010000118.1:0-1692 GCA_036724195.1 Thermoleophilaceae bacterium | reverse complement strand
GCGGTGCGGTGAGCTTCCCGGAAGCCGACCGGCTGGACCTCGAGATGCGCTCGCGCGTGCTGGCCGCGCGCGACCCGCAGCTGCTGGCGCGCGTGCGGAACGCCTTTCCAGGGCACTAGGGGCCTCGTGCCGAGACTGAAGCGAGTGGACTGCTCGGGCCCAGGGATCCTCCGTCGCAGGCGCGGGAAGGGCTTCGAATACCTCGACGGCGATGGCGAGCGCATCACGGAGCCCACGGTGCTGGAGCGCATCCGCGAGCTGGCCATCCCGCCCGCCTGGGAGGACGTCTGGATCTGCCCCTACCCGATGGGTCACATCCAGGCGACCGGCCAGGACGCGGCCGGGCGCAAGCAGTACCGCTACCACGACCGCTGGCGCGAGCGCCGCGACCGCGAGAAGTTCGAGGAGATGCACGACTTCGCGCGCGCGCTGCCGAAGCTGCGCAAGCAGGTGGACAAGGACCTTGGGCTGGAGGGCATGCCGCGCGAGCGCGCGCTCGCCTGCGCCGCGCGCCTGCTGGACCGCGGCTTCTTCCGGATCGGCTCCGAGGATTACGCCGAGGAGAACGACACCTACGGGGTGGCGACGATCGAGAAACGGCACGTGACCGTGAACGGCGACCAGGTGGAGTTCGACTACGAGTCGAAGGGCGGGCAGCGGCGCCTTCAGGTCATCGGCGATCCCGCGGTCGCGAAGGTCGTGACGGAGCTGAAACGGCGCCGCGGCGGCGGCGACGACCTGCTGGCGTACAAGGACGGGCGCCGCTGGGTCGACGTCAAGTCACCCGACATCAACGCGTACGTCAAGGAGATCACCGGCGGCGACTTCAGCGCCAAGGACTTCCGCACGTGGGGCGGCACGGTGCTGGCCGCCGTGGCGCTCGCCACCGCGGGCCCGGCCGCGTCCGCCTCGAAGACCGCGCGAAAGCGAGCCAAGAGCTGGGCGATCAAGCAGGTGTCGGGCTACCTCGGCAACACCCCCGCAGTCGCGCGCGCCTCCTACATCGACCCGCGCGTCTTCGACCGCTACGACGGCGGCCGGACCATCGGTGGGGTCTTCGACCAGTTCGCGGAGGACAACGGCGCATGGCCGGAGCTGCAGCCGGAGGTGGAGGACGCCGTGCTCGACCTCCTCGAGGGCGACTGGGCCTCGGACGCGATCGAGAAGGTCGCGTAGCGCCGTGCGGCGCCCGTAACGCTTCGGGGACGGCGGCGCGGCAGACTGAGGCCGTGCGCAGATCCGCATTGGGCTGGACCGTGGCCGCCCTCATCGTCGGGGTGATGGTGGCTCGGACCGCGCTCGTGATCGCCGACGTGGGCGGGCCGAGCACGCTTGCCGGCGTGAAGGCGCCCGAGTCCCGGGCGGCGGGCGCCGCGGTAGAGCTGGTCATGTTCGCCTTCTTCGCGAGCATCGGAGGCCTGCTGGCCTCGCGCCGGCCGCGCAACCCGATCGGCTGGCTGCTGCTGACCACGGGCGGTTCGTTCGCCCTGCTCTTGTTCGCCGAGCGACTGGGCTGGCACTACCTGCTCGCGGACCGGGTGCCCAGCGGCCGCGTGTCGGACTGGCTCTGGGTGGCCAACTGGGCGTGGATCCCCGCCGTGGTCCCCGTCTTCATCTTCCTGCCGTTGCTGTTCCCAACGGGCAGGCCGCTCTCGCCGCGCTGGGGCCACCTCGCTCGCGCTCTGGCGGTCG
>DAIMGB010000117.1:2896-6386 GCA_036724195.1 Thermoleophilaceae bacterium | reverse complement strand
CGGCCGCCACGGCGAGGGCATCGGCGCCGCGCCAGGCGGCGAGCTGCTCGATCAGCTCCAGGTAACGGCGGAAGTGGACCTCGGGGGTCCAGCGGGCCAGGTGCGCCTCGCGGCCGTTCTCGCCCAGGGCCTCCCGGGCGACCGGGTCGCGGGCGATCAGGTCGAGCGCACCCTGAAGCTCTGCATCCGAGCCATAGGTGAATCCGGCCCCGCTCTCCTCGATCAGCTCCGCGAGCGCGCCGACCCCGCGGACGATCGCGGGCGTGCCGCGCGCGAAGGCCTCCACCGGCACGAGGCCGAAGGACTCGTGGCCCAGCGTGGGCACCACCACTGCCAGGGCGCCGCGGTAGAGCGCGTTGAGCGCGTCGCGGTCCTGCCAGCCGAGGAAGTGGACGTGGGGGAGGTCCGCGGCGGCGGCCTCGAGCGCGTTCGTCTCGGTGCCGGTCCCCGCGATCACGAGGTCCTCCGAGCGCCTGCGGCGGAACGCCGCGATCAGGGACTTGAGCCCCTTGACCGGCTCGTGGCGGCCCACGAAGAGGAAGTAGGGACGGGAGCGCCCGGCGCCGTTGGACACGGGCGCCGGCGGCACGAAGTGGGGGATGTGCTCGATCGGCACGAGGTCCGCGAAGCGGCGGTGCGCCTCCACGCTGGCGCGGCTGGGCGCTATCACCGCGTCCAGCGCCGTCATCGAGCGCTCGAGGAAGTTTCCCTGGCGCCACAGCTGAGGAGGCCACTGCCCCTGCTTGGGGGGAAGCAGCCATTGGTCGTGGGCCGTGTACAGCCTGAGCGAGGCATCGCCCATGCCGAACACCCCGGGGCCGCCGACGAGCGACGGGTCGTGGAAGTGGATCACGTCGTACGGGCCCTTAAGGGCCTTCTCGAGCTGACGCCTGGACAGCAGCGGCCGGCCGCTCAGGTGGGTCGACAGGGGCGAGAGCTTGCCGGCGGCGCTCTTGATCGGGATCACCTTGATCGGGCCATCCGGGCGCGCTGGGCCACCGTCGTCCGCGTGGACCACGGTGACGTCGTGACCGCGGCCGGCGAGCAGGTGGGCCAGGCGCTCGACCTGCACGGCCCCGCGACCGGCACCCGCCGGCGGGTAGGCGGTCGTGACCATGCAGAAGCGGATCGGAGGCATTGCTAGGCCGCCGCGATCTCGGTCACGAGCGTCCGAAGGCGCTGGGCGGATGCCTTCCACGTGAGCTTGCGGGCTCGCTCCAGGGCATCGGACTCGAGGCCTCGGCGCATTTCCGGGTTGCCAAGCACGACGGCCAGCCGGTGCTCGAGCCCCTCCACGTCACCGGGCTTGAAGAAGAGCGCTGCGCCGTCCAGGTTCTCGCGGTGCACCGGCAGCTCGCTCAGCACCAAGGCAGCTCCACACGCAGCCGCCTCGACGGCGGGCAGGCCGAAGCTCTCTGCGAGCGAGGGAATGGCCACGGCGCCGCAGGCGCTGTAGAGGTCGGCGAGCTCCTCGTCGGGCACGAAGCCGGGCAGCACGATGCTGGACCCGGTGCCGAGCTCGGCGATCAGGCCGCGGATGCTCTCGGCGGCAGCCGCCTGGCCGCGCTCCTCGAGGTCGCCCGCAAGCACGAGGATGGGCGCCTCGCCACCACGCCGGCACAGGCGCGCGTGCGCCAGCAGCAGGGTCTCCACGTCCTTGTGAGGGTCAAGCCCGGCCGCGTAGACGATGAAGCGCCCCGGCTCGAGCTCCAGGCGCTCGACCACGCCGCGGCTCCATTCGGTGCGCGGGTGGAAGACGGGGTCGGCGGCCTGCGGCACGACGCTGAGCCGCGAGGTCGGGATTCCGAAGCGGCTCGCCACCGACGCTCGCGACGACACCGAGACCGTGAACACCCGCGCCGCATGCCGCACCGCGAGCCTCGCCTTGAGCGACCGCACGAGCTTGCTCGGCCGCTGCGAGGGCACGTCGTGCACGCCGACGAGCGTGGGCACCGAGGTGACGGGGAAGTAGCTGGCCACCGACGGGAACAGGAAGGCGTCGAGCCGGTCCCGGGAGACATCGGCGCCCATGCGAACGAGCTGCCCCGCTGTGAGCAGGCGCTTCTCCGCCTCAGCGGGGAGGCCGTTGCGGAGCATGCCCTCCGAGCCGACGTAGAGCACGTAGCTGTTGTCGCGGTCAAGCTCGACCAGGCTGGACACGGCGTTGCGGGTGAAGCGCCCGAGGCCGCGGCGGTCGGCCCAGCCGGTCGCGTCGATACCTACTCGCATCGGCGCCTCACTTGACCTTGAGGAGGCTTTGGCCGCCGCCGAAGGCGTAGCCGACGGCTTCGCCGGCCGCGTAGACGGCGAGGTAGACGAGCAGCAACGGAGTGGCGAGCAGGAAGCGCCCGCGGTGGCGTCGCTTGCGCATGACGTTGCCGGCGATGCGCCTGTACATCATCGGGACCAGCAGGGGGGACCCGGCCACGTACACGGCTCGCTTCCAGCCGAGCTCGGGGTTTCGCATGCCCGCGTGGGAGCGGGAGTAGTGGAAGCGCTGGGAAGCGAACTCGAAGAAGCCGAAGTCCTTGTCGTGGTCGAGCCCGCCGTCGCCGTCGGCGTACAGCTGGACGCCGGAGGCCATGAGGTGGGGATGCAGGAAGGTCTCCCAGCGCCCCTCGCGCAGGAGGTCGTCCATCAACCCGATGGCCTGGCGGTCGTAGGAGATATTCACGCTCGTGAGCGAGTCGGTGGGCCCGCTCGTCATCGGCTCCATGTGCTCGCTGTACTCGCAGAAGAACGCGGCCCAGTCGCGGATCCGCCGGACGGCCGTGTTCTTCACGGGGCCGCCCACGACCGCGCGGCCCTCTCCGTGGCGGTCGAGCAGGCGGCGCGCCCAGCCGTCGCGGACGATCGAGTGGTCCTCGATCAGCGCCACGTGGGGGGCGTGGGCGGCGGCGATGCCCGCCGCGCGCAGCTCCGGCACGGTCTTCGGCTCGTCGAAGGCGATCAGCCGGACGCCGGGGAAGCGCTCGGAGACGGCCCGCCGGGTATCCGCGTCGGTCGAATCGGCCACAACGACCTCGGCGCCCGGCGCGTTGCGCTCGAGCGCCTCCAGGCAGTCGCTCAGGTAGCGCAGGCCGTTGACTGACGGGATCACCACGGACAGCTCGGGCGAGCTGGACAGGGGTGACTCAGCGTTGGTGGAGGACACCTCGCAAAACCAACGTTCCGGAGGCGTGATCCTTCCGGTTAGTTGTGCTGCGGGGGCATCGGGCACCACGCCGCGCCGCCGCGCACGCGCCAGCGGACCCGGGCGTGCCGGTAGGCGAACTTGGCGGTGCGAGCCCAGCCGTGAAGCAGCCTGGGCGCGAGCTGCGCGGACGGCTGGAACATGTGGCGGCGCGCGAATGCCCGCCACTGGCCCGGCGGGCTGAGCAGCCAGTCCACGCTCACCATGTTCGCCGTCCGCTCGGCCTCGGTGCCCACCATCTGCCAGTTCGCCAGCCGAGCGGCCAGCCGAGCGCGCCCGCCGGGCCGCCGGCGGGGG
>DAIMGB010000117.1:0-2886 GCA_036724195.1 Thermoleophilaceae bacterium | reverse complement strand
GGCCGAGCACGTCGCAGGGCAGGCCCACCAGGCGGGACGCCAGCAGCACAGAGGCCGTCACGACGTCGCGAAGCTCAGGCCGGGCCTCCAACACCGGCGCAAGGAAGCCCGGCTCGAGCTCAGCGCGGCGGCGATCCCAGGAGGCGGCCACGTCGGCCGCCAGGCGCAGCCCGTAGAACGAGTTGCGGCCGAAGAACAGCAGCAGCGAGAGCAGCTCGTCGGCCGGCTGGAGGCGGCGCCCGCCCTGCGGGTCGGGGACGCTGCGGGCCAGGAGGCCGCGCGACAGCTCGGTCTCGTTCCAGTGGATGCGCCAGTGCAGGTCCAGCGACGGCAGCCCGCGGCGCTCCGGCGGCAGGGCGTGGTGCAGGTGTGGCCGCCCGTCCCGCCAGGCGACGTCGGCCGAGGAGCCATACCCCGCCTCGCGCAACACGGCCAGCGCGGCGTCGAGCCTCGAGTCGTCCACGAGGATGTCGATGTCCGAGGAGAAGCGCAGCCCGGGATCCCCGTGGATCTCCTCCGCCAGCAGCGCGCCCTTCACGGGAGCGGCCGGGATGCCGGCGGCGTCGAGTGCCCTCAGCAGGGACAGCGTCACGGCCCCCTGGGCCAGCGACAGCTCGCGCCAGCGGGTCGTCTCTAGCCGGGCGGCCTCGCGAAAGGCCTCGGGAGCCGGTGAAGCGCCGCTCTCCGCGAGCCGCTTCGCGGCGAGGGGGAGCAGCAGCTGGAGCGCAAGGATGCGCTCCAGCAGGACGTAGTCCACGCTCCGGGCCAGCTCGGCGATGCGGGCATCGGCTGCCTCCCGGCTGGCCGCGGTGCCGGCCAGCAGCAGCGCGAGCTCGTGCTCCTGGCTCACCTGACCGGGTCGGCCGCCAGCAGCTCGCGCGCCCCAGGCGTGTCCAGCAGCAGCGCCGCGGCCTCGCTGCGCGAGCGCACGCCGAGCTTCGCGAAGGCCGACGTGAGGTGGCTCTTCACGGTGCTCTCGGCGAGGAACAGCTTCTGGCCGATCTCGGAGTTCTGGAAGCCCAGCGCGGCCATGCCGAGCACCTGGCGCTCGCGCGCCGTGAAGGGCGCGGCCTGGATCTGCGGGCCCGCGCTGCGCGGCACGGAGATCTGACCCGCGCTCACGGACAGCAGGGTCGGGACCAGCGCCTGGGCCACGTCCCCGTCGAGCACCAGGCCGTGCACCCCGGAGGCGATGGCCCGGCGGACCACGGCGGGGGGCAGGCTGGGGGCGATCACGGTGAGCGAGACGCCGGTCTCGCAGATGGCACGGAGCGTGACCACGGCCGCCGGCGCGGCGAGGTCCAGCGCCACCACCAGCCCGTCGCAGCCCGCGGCGTGCGGGGCGATCCTTTCCGGGTCCGTCTCGGTGGCCGCCACGCGCAGCCCGCCCGCCTTTAGGGCGGACACGATCTGCTCGAGCCGGCCGGCGTCCGCGGCGGCGGCGGCGATCGCTAGCGCTGCCACGCGCCCTCCGTCCGCGGCAGGCGCACGAGCGGCAGGTAGCCCGTGTCGGATTGGAGCGGAGTGCCCTCGTGCTCGACCCAGGCGTGGGCGGCGAAGTCGGGGGCCTGACGCGCCCCGACCGCGAGGATGGACTCGATGCCCCGCTGCGCGAGCAGCGACTGCAGCACCAGCGACTGCATCAGGCAGCGCGAGTCGACGCCCGGAAGCTTCAGCGTGTGCGTGATCGCGCGCTCGAGCCGCATGGCGGTCACGCGGTCGCGCTTGTCCGCCGGGCGCCGCGGGCGGCCCTCGGTCAGCTCGTCCACCGCGGCGGCCAGCTGCTTGGTGCGCAGCAGGCGGCGGGCGCGGCGGTGGGTGGCGAGGATCTCGACCACCAGCGAGGTCTTTGCGCGCAGGGAGGTTGGCCGCTCGGCGTCGCGCGGCTCGGCCAGCGCGGTCATCGCGCCGCCTCGAGGGTGCGCGCGTGGCGCTCCACGGCCTCCGCCACGTCCGCGGCGGAGAACCCGGGCCCGCTCCGCAGGCGGAAGACCGGCACCTCGGCGGCCAGCCGGGAGCAGACCTCCAGCTGGTTGCGAAGGCGCTCCGGGCTGCGCACGACGAAGTTGAAGGAGGCGGACAGCAGCAGCCGCGGGTCCGGTGGGTCGATGGACTCGATGGCGACGCCGTTGGTCCCGGCCCCGGGCGCCTCGTCTCGCTGGAGCACGTAGAGCGCGGCCAGGGGCAGGGGGGCCTGGCAGCGCGGCGCGAGCAGGCGGGTTGCCTCGCCGTCGTCCTCGAGCACGGAGCCCAGCGGCCGCGCCCGCCCACCGAGCACGGCGGCTTCGGAGTGGCGCAGGCTGACAACCGCCGCGCCCGGGTGCGCGAGCGGGCGGCCGTCGCCAGGCTCCAGGGCCAGAACGTCGTCGGTGACCAGCTCGGCCCCGCGCAGCAGCAGGTTCACCGCGACCGAGGTCTTTCCCGCCGTGGAGCGGCCCGCGAACGCGAGGGCGCGCCCGTCGAGGGCCACCGCGCTGGCGTGGAAGGTCTCGAACCCGCGCAGCAGGGCGGCGAACGGCAGCACCTGGCCGCGCAGGCAGTGCTGCCAGCCACGGCCCTCGCCGGCCGGCGGGGCGCAGCGCACGCGCCGGCCGTCGTCGGAGATGGCGAACGTGCCGTACACGTCGGTACGGAGCACGTAGCCGAGCTCCGGATGGTGATCCAGCTGCCAGGCGTCCTCCTGGTCCGCCCAGTCGGCCAGGGTCACGGACTCGGAGCCGGCCCGCCGCAGCTCGCCGGGGTCGCTCAGCTCGAGCCGGGTCGGCTCGGCGCCAGCGTCGGGGCGCGCGCCGGGCGTCACGTCGTGCTGACGGTCAGCGACAACGGAACGGGGATCGACAAGGAGAAGCAGGAACGAGTCTTTGAACCCTTTTTCACCACGAAGGC
>DAIMGB010000116.1:0-6410 GCA_036724195.1 Thermoleophilaceae bacterium | reverse complement strand
ACATCTGCTCGACCTGCCAGGGCGCGCAGTCGGAGTGCCAGGAGCGCCTCGACGCTTCGGGCGACTACCGCAAGCACATCAACACGCACCTGAAGGAGGAGCGGCTCTCCTACGAGCACGACGAGAGCTGGTGGAACAAGAACTTCCTCTGGCTGCTCGTGGAGGAGATCGGCCTCGACGCCGTGCGCGAGCGCGTGGTGCGCCCGCTCGAGGGCATGCGCATCGCGCCCTTCTACGGCTGCTACATCGTGCGCCCCACCAAGCGTCTCGGCTACGCCGACCACCCCGAGCGCGACCAGTATCTCGACCAGCTGATCGAGGCCCTCGGGGCCGAGCCGGTCCAGTACGCCGGCGCGCGCAAGTGCTGCGGCTTCCCGGTGATCACGATGAACCGCACCACCTCGCTGCGACAGGCCGGCCGCCACCTGGCCGACGCCATCGACGCGGGCGCCGACTGCCTGGTCACGCCCTGCCCGCTCTGCCACCTGAACCTCGACATGCAGCAGCCCGCCGCCGCGAGGTTCGTGGAGCGCGACCTCGACGTGCCGGTGCTGCACCTACCGCAGATGGTGGGCCTGGCGCTGGGCCTCGAGCCCAAGGAGCTCGGCATGGGCAAGCACGTGGTCTCCACCAAGGAGATCGTTAAGAAGCTCGGCGCGCTCCCCGCAGCGGCCTAGAAACGAGAAAACCGGCCAGTGGCTGGCCGGTTCTCGTATCAGGCGTACCCCAATCCGCCCTGTACTCAAGTTCTTGGTGCCATGGAATGGTCCAGCTTTCGGGGCCCGATTTCTTCCCCTCGCAGGTGTGATCTTCGGAGTAGATTCGGGGGTGAGCTACGGGTGAGGACGACCTCACCCTTTCTCCCCCCTGCGGGCGTAGACTTCCCCCGGTGCCCTCCCCCGTCCGCGTGCTCACGGCGAAGTTTGAGGACCTCGTCGCGGTCGGCCTGCGCCAGCTGATCAGCGAGGAGCCGTACCTGGACCTGGTGGCCGACGAGGTGCCCATCGACACCATCGAGGCCGCGGTCGAGGAGCACGAGCCGGCGGTGGTGGTGCTGAACTTCGGGTCGCTCGGGCGGCCCGCGCGGGTGTTCCAGCTGCACAAGGCGTGCCCCGACACGCGCATCGTGGTGCTGGCCAACCGGCCGAGCGCCGCGGAGTGCAACCAGATGATCTCGTTCGGTGCCACCGCCTGCCTGGCCAAGGAGGTAGAGGGGCGCGACGTGATCAACGCCATCCACCTGGCCTCACGCGGAATGCACGTGCTGCCGCGCTCGGCGGCCGCCACGGCCAACTCGAACGGCCTCGAGCCGGTTGTGGGCCAGGAGGTGCTCACCCCTCGCGAGGCGGACGTGCTGGAGCTGCTCCAGGAGGGCGCGACCAACGCCCAGATCGCGCAGTCGCTCACGATCGGCATCGAGACCGTGCGAACGCACGCACGCAACATCTACCGCAAGCTCGGCATCTCCTCGCGTCGCGAGCTGGCGCGTCTGACGTAAACGTCATCGCCGCGCACCCGGCCGAGCCGGGTGCTTGGCGCGCCCGCTAAGCGGCGGCGCGGCCGCGAAGCAGGTCGCGGACGCGGAGCAGCTCGGCCACCTGCACGGCGTTGGTGGCGGCGCCCTTGCGCAGGTTGTCGCCCACGATCCAGAGGTTCAGGCAGCGCTCGGCGGACTCGTCGGCGCGGATGCGGCCCACCAGCACGTCGTCACGGCCGGCCGCGTCGATGGCGAGCGGGTAGAGCGCGTTGGCCGGGTCGTCCACCACGGTCACCCCCGGCGCGCGTGAGAGCAGCTCGCGGCAGTCGTCGGGCGAGAGCGGCTCGCGGGTCTGCACGTTCACCGACTCCGAGTGCCCCGTGTACACCGGCACGCGCGCGCAGGTGGCGGAGATGCCCAGCTGTTGCGCTCCGAGGATCTTGCGCGTCTCTCGCATCATCTTGCGCTCCTCGGTGGTGTAGTCGTCGCCGTCCTTGAAGGACTCGACCTGCGGAACCACGTTGAAGGCGATCTGGTGGGGGTAGACCGAGGGCGGCGGCAGCTCGTTGGCCTCGATCACGGCGTTCGTCTGGTCGTGCAGCTCCTCTACCGCGCGCTGCCCGGTGCCCGACACCGACTGGTAGGTGGACACCACGAGCCGCTCGATGCCCACCGCGTCGAGGATCGGCTTCAGGGCCACGACCATCTGCATGGTCGAGCAGTTGGGGTTGGCAACGATGCCCTGGTGGCCGTCGAGCGCCTCGGGGTTTACCTCCGAGACCACCAGCGGCACGTCGTCGTGCATGCGCCAGAACGAGGAGTTGTCCACCACGACCGTGCCGGCGTCGGCGAAGCGCGGCGCCCACTCCTCGCTCACGCCCGAGCCGGCCGAGAACAGCGCCAGGTCGAAGCCCTGGATGGTCTCGTCGGAGAGCGCGCGAACCTCGAGGTCGACGTCGCCGAAGTCGATCGTGCGCCCGGCGGAGCGCTCCGAGGCGAACGGCACGACCTCGCCGGCGGGGAACCCGCGCTCGCGCATCACGCCGAGCATCGTCGAGCCCACGGCGCCGGTGGCGCCCACCACGGCAACCCTCACGACGCGGCCTCCTCGCGCACGACGGGGCGGTGAACGCCGGTCACGTCCTCGGCCACGACGGCGTCGGAGCCCAGGTCGAACGCGGTGTGCAGCTCGCGCACGGCCGTCTCGACGTCCTGTTCGCGCACGACGCAGGAGATCTTGATCGGCGACGTGGAGATCATCTCGATGTTCACCCCGGCCTCGCCGAGAACGCTGAAGGTGCGGGCCGCGACGCCCGGATGGCTCTTCATTCCGGCGCCGACGATCGAGACCTTCCCCATGTGCTCGTCGGTCTGCATGGCGCCGAAGCCGAGCTCGTCGCGCACGCCGTCGAGCGAGTCGCGGGCGGCCGGCAGGTCGTCGCGCGGGACCGTGAAGGACATGTCGGCCTTGCCGCCGGCCGACTGCGGCTCGTTCTGGATGATCATGTCCACGTTGATGTTCGCCTCGGCGAGCACGGTCAGGAGCCGCCCGGCGATGCCGGGCCGGTCGGGGAGGCCGGTGAGCGTGACCCGGGCCTCCGCCGTCGAGTGGGTGACTGCTGTGACTAGTGGTCGTTCCATGGTCTGCTGCTCGTCCACCACCACGGTACCCGGCGAGTCCTCGAAGCTCGAGCGGCAGTGGATACGCACCCCGTGGTTGCGGGCGTACTCGACCGAGCGGAGCTGCAGAACGCCGGCGCCGGATGCGGCCATCTCGAGCATCTCCTCGAAGGTGACCACGGGCAGCTTGCGCGCGCCCGGAACGATGCGCGGGTCCGCGCTGAACACGCCGGCCACGTCGGTGAAGATCTCGCAGACGTCGGCGCCCAGCGCAGCCGCCAGGGCGACGGCCGTGGTGTCGGAGCCGCCGCGGCCGAGCGTGGTCACGTCGGACGAAGTCGAGACGCCCTGGAAGCCGGCCACCAGCACGATCTTGTCCTCGTCGAGCGCCGCGCGGATGCGGTCGGCCCTTACCTCCATGATGCGCGCCTTCGTGTGCGAGGTGTCGGTAACGATGCCGGCCTGGGAGCCGGTGAGGGAGATCGCCTCGTGGCCGAGGTCGTTGATGACCATGGCGGCCAACGCGCACGAGACCCGCTCCCCCGTGGACAGCAGCATGTCCATCTCGCGCGGGTGGGGGCGCTCGGACACCTCGTAGGCCATCGCAACCAGCTCGTCAGTGGTCTTCCCGCGCGCGGACAGCACCGCGGCCACGCGGTGCCCTGATTCCTTGCGCTCGACGATCCGGCGGGCCGCGCGCTTGATGCGCTCGGAATCGGCGACGGAGGTGCCGCCGAACTTCATCACCACCATCTCGCCGAGCCCGCTAGCGGCGTCAGCCATGGCGTACAAAGATAGCTTTCGGACGGTGGGCCGCCTGAGCAGCTACGGTCGCCGGCGCCTGGTCGCGCTGCTGGCGGTCGTCGCGCTGGTGGCGGCCGTGGCGGGCGCCGTGCTCGCCGGCGGGGGCCACAAGCAGGCGCGCGTGCCCGAGGCCAGCAGCGGTGAGCCGCGCCAACGCGTGTCGTTCCTGTCGCGGATCGTGCCTCCGGCGGAGGTGCCCGAGCGCCACAGCCGCACGCTTCCCAACGTTGCCCGTAGCGTGCAGGACCTGGCCCGCCGCCTGCCGGTGGGGCGCAAGGTGGCCCAGCTGTTCCTGGTGGGCTTCAAGGGCACCGACCTGACCGCGGACGTGTTCCAGCAGCTTCGCCGGCTCGACCTGGGCGGCATCGTCGTCGACCGCTCTAACTACACCAATCCCGGGCTGCTCGGGCAGCTGGGCGGCGAGGCCGTGGTGGTGTCGCGCAAGGCGCACCGCGTGCCGCCGTTCGTGATGGCCTCCCAGGAGGGCGGCTCCTTCAACTCCTTCCCGGACCTTCCGCCGGCCAGCGCGCCCGCGGACCTCAGCTCGAGCCGCGAGGGCGGCGCGCAGGCGGCCCAGGCCGCCGCCGCACTTCACGGGCTCAACGTGACCGGTGTGCTGGGCCCGTCGATCGACGTGGGCGTGGAGGGCGAGCCGGCCCTTGGCGCGCGCGTCTTCTCCGACGACCCGCACCAGGTCGCGGGCTTCGCGGACGCGGTCACGCGCGCCTACCGGCGCGGCGTCGTGTTCGCCTCGCCGGGCCACTTCCCCGGACTCGGCTCAGCCGACGTGTCCACCGACGAGGGCCCGGCCACCGTCGGGGAGACGGAGAGCGAGCTCGAGGGGCGCGACCTGCTGCCCTTCCGCGCGGCGATCCGCGCAGGGGTGCCGGCCGTCACGCTCAGCCACGCCGTCTACTCGATGGACAACTTCACGGTGCCGGGCTCGCTGTCGCGCAAGGTCATCGGCCTCCTGCGCGGCAAGCTCGGCTTCAAGGGCGTGGCCATCACCGACGACCTGGCCGACCCGCCGATCGCGTCCTTCGCGTCGCTGCCCGAAGCAGCGGTGAAGGCGGTGCAGGCGGGCGCCGACATGGTCTACATCTCGGGCACGGCGGGCGACCAGCGCGCCGCCTACGTGGAGGTGCTGCGCGCCGTGCGCCGCGGCCGGATCAGCCGCGGGCGCCTCGACGAGGCGGTCCTGCGCATCCTCGAGGCGAAGCGCAACTACCGGCTGATTCGCTAGAGCGCCTGGCGGCCGCGGAAGGCCTTGCCCAGCGTGATCTCGTCGGCGTACTCGAGGTCTGAGCCCACCGGCAGGCCGCTGGCGAGGCGCGTGACCGCGACCTCGGGCGAGCGCTCGCGCAGCGAGTCGGCCAGGTAGAGCGCGGTGGCCTCGCCCGTGGTGGTGGCGTTGGTGGCGATCACGACCTCGCGCACGCCGTTGCCGGATACGCGCGAGAGCAGCTCCGAGATGTGCAGGTCCTCGGGGTCCACGCCGTCGATCGGCGACAGCGCGCCGCCCAGCACGTGGTAGCGGCCGTGGAACTCGTTGGTGCGCTCGAGCGGGATCACGTCGCCGGGCTGCTCCACCACGCAGATCACGTTGGCCTCGCGGCGCTCGTCCTGGCAGATCCGGCAGGTGGGCTCGGTGGCGAGGTTGAAGCAGACCTCGCACTGCCCGACCGTGGCCTTTACCTCGCGGATGGCCTCCGCCAGCGGCAACGCCTCCTCGTCGCTGGTGCTGAGGATGTGGAACGCCAGCCGCTGCGCTGTGCGCTGCCCGATGCCGGGCAGCCGGGCGAGCTCCGTGATCAGGCGGTTGACCGGCGGGGCGAACAAGTCCTAGAAGCCCGGCAGGCCCAGGCCGCCGAGGCCGCCCTGGCCTCCGAGGCCGCCGGTGGCGGCGCCCATCTTCGAGGCGGCCAGCTCCTGCGCGGCGCGCACCGCCTCGTTGACCGCCGCCTGCACCATGTCCTGGAGCAGCTCGACGTCCTCGGGGTCCACCGCGCCGGGGTCGATCTTGATCTCCTGGAGCTCGAGCTCGCCGGTCATCTTCACGGTGACCATGCCGCCGCCCGCGCTGGCCTCGACGGTCTCGTGCTTCAGCTGCTCCTGGGCCTTGAGCATCTCGGCCTGCATCTGCTGAACCTGGCGCATCATCGCGTTCATGTCCGGCTGCTTTGGCATCTCAGTCCCCGTCCTCGAATAGCTCTTCGGCGCCCAGCTCCGCGCGCAGGCGCTCGATCAGCTCCTCCTCCGAGAGCACTAGCGGCTCGGCCGTGACACCCTCTCCGCTCAGCTCGTAGGCGATCGCGAGTGTGCGGCCGGTCAGGCCGCGCACGGCCCCCTGCACCAGCTCGCGGTGGCCCTCGGCCTTCTTCTTCATGAACACCGCGTTCTCGGGGAAGGCCACCGTCACGCGGTCGCCGTCCAGCTCGATCGGCCGCGCGCCGGCCAGCAGCGCGCCCACCATCGCGTTCTGCTCGCGTACCGCGTCGGCCACGGCGGG
>DAIMGB010000115.1:0-6419 GCA_036724195.1 Thermoleophilaceae bacterium | reverse complement strand
ACGTCGGGCTTCAGCGCGCGCAGGTACTCGATCCGCTTCTCGATCGGCACCCCGATCGCCCCGGTCGAGTAGTTGATCACCACTTCGTCGACCGCCCCGAGGATCGCCTCCGTGATCGCCCGAAAGTCCTCGACCTCGTAGCTCGGCACCCCCTCACGCGTACGCGCGTGGATGTGGATCATCGAGCAGCCCTCGTCAACGGCCCGCTTCGCCTCGGCCGCGTACTCCTCGGGGGTGTAGGGAATGGCGGGGCACTGGTCGCGATTTGCAACCGCGCCGGAGATGCTGCACGTGACTATTGCCGGATTGCTGAAGCTGCTCATGAGCGAGAGGGCAGAGGGCAGAGGGCAGAGGGCAGAGTCCCTTCTCCAGATGTGAGAAGTGACTTCCAGCGGTTGGTGGCGTACCGGCGTGCGTGTGAGGTCGCCGACGAGGTGCACTCCTTCGTTGCCCGCTGGCCCTCCTTCGACCGCTGGACCGTCGGGCAGCAGCTCGTGCGTGCGCTCGACTCGGTCGGCGCGAACATCGCGGAAGCCTCGGGCCGGTGGCATCCGGCCGACCGCCGCCGCCTGCTGGTGATCGCGCGCGGTTCCCTGTACGAAGTGGAGCACTGGCTCGTTCGCGCCGAATCGCGCGGGCTCCCGGTGCCCGAGACGAACGACCGGCTGGGTGAGGTAGCCAGGGCACTGACCGGCCTGATCAGACGGACGCGTCGGACCTGAAGCCTCTGCCCTCTGCCCTCTGCCCTCTGCCCTCTCAAACCGGCATCACCCCATGCCGCTTCCATGGCCGCTCCACCCGCTTAGTCGCCGCCATCTCAAGCGCGCTTATAACCCTCGGCCGCGTCTCGCGTGGGTCGATCACGTCGTCCACCATCGCGTTGCCCGCGGCTATGTAGGGGTCGATCGTCTTTCTGATGCCCTCGACCATCTCGGCGCGAGTGGCGTCCGGGTCGTCGGAGGCCTCGATCTGCTTGCGGAAGATGATGTTCACGGCGCCCTCGGGGCCCATCACCGATATCTCGGCGCTCGGCCAGGCCACGATCAGGTCGGGCTCGTAGGCCTTGCCGCACATCACGTAGTAGCCGGCGCCGTAGGCCTTTCGCACGATCACGGTTACCTTCGGGACGGTGGCGCGCGAGACCGCGTAGAGCATCTTGGCGCCGTGGCGGATGATTCCCGCCTGCTCGACCTTCGTGCCGACCATGAAGCCCGGCACGTCCATCAGGAACAGCAGCGGGATGCCGAATGCGTCGCAGAGGTTGATGAAGCGGGCGGCCTTGTCGGCGGAGTCGTTCTCGAGGATGCCGCCGAGCTGCTTCGGCTGGTTCGCGACGATGCCGACCGGGCGGCCGCCCATGCGGGCGAGGCAGGTGATGATCGTGCGCGCCCAGCGCGGCTTCAGGTCGAACCACTTGCCGTCATCGACGATGCGCCCGATCACCTCGTACATGTCGTAGGGCTTGCGCGGCGAGTCGGGCAGTACGTCGAGCAGCTCCTCGTCCATGCGCTCCACGGGGTCGGGCCCCTCCCGCAGGGGCGGCTGCTGCTCGCAGTTCGCCGGGAAGAAGGAGAGGTAGTCCTTGATCGCCTGGATGCAGTCCTCGTCGGAGTCGACCTCCAGGTCCCCGACGCCCGAGACGCGCGTGTGCACCCGCGAGCCGCCCAGCTCCTCCTGGGTCACGTCCTCGCCGGTGACCGCCTTGGTCAGGTGGGGGCCGGCCAGCGCCATCGAGCCGCGGCCCTTGACCATTGGAACGAAGTCGGCGAGGCCGGGGATGTACGCGGTGCCCGCGGCGCAGGGGCCCATCAGCGCGGCCACCTGCGGGATCACCCCGCTCATCACGACCTCCTCGCGGAAGAGGTGGCCCGAGCCGGCGAACAGCGAGCCGGAGGCCTCCTGGATGCGGGCGCCGGCGGAGTCGAGCAGCCAGATCATCGGAATGCGCTTGCCGAGCGCCAGCTCCCGAAGGCGCGCCACCTTCAGCTCGCCGGTCATGCCCATCGAGCCGGCCATGACGGTGAAGTCGTAGGCGGCCACGGCCACCAGCCGGCCGTCGACCTTGCCGTAGCCGGTGACCACGCCGTCGGCCGGCGCCTCCTTGCCCTCCATCGAGCGCTGGGAGAAGTGCGGGCGCCCGTGGATGCCGAGCTCGTTGAAGGTGCCCTCGTCGATGAGAAGGGCGAGGCGCTCCCGGGCGGTGAGCTTGTCCTGCGAGTGCTGGCGCTCGATCTTCTCGGCGCCGCCTCCCTGGCGAGCGCGCTCGCGGCGCTCGTGCAGATCGTCGACCAGCTCGCGCAGCGGCGGGCGCGCTACGAGCTGGTCGGCGGAGGCTCTCTTCTCGGTGGTTGCCATCGTCAGAAGTAGGAAGTGCTACTCCCCACTCTGACGATGGCCCACCGGGAGGTCAAGCGCCGCTCGGCAAGCGGCCGGCTGGCCGGGCGCGCAGCCTACGCGTACGTCGGACGGAGCGGCTGGTAGCGCTCGCCGTGGCCGCGACGCTCGGCGATGGCGACCAGCGGAGCCAGCGTCGCGCGCTGGACCCAGACGGGCGGGAAGGCGCCGACGACCTCGTTGCGGAACTCCTTGGTGAAGACCGCGAAGTCCAGCGGCTTCGGCATGCCCTTCTTGTTGGTGCGGCCCTCCTCGGCCAGCTCGACGGCTGTTTCGAAAAGCTCTTCCATGCGACCCGCAGGGCGCACCTCGACATTTGCGACGACGGGCTCGTCGCCGATGTTCTGGAACTTGTGGGCGATGCCCGGCTCGACGGTCACGACGTCGCCGGCCTCGGCCACGATCGTCTTCATGCCTTTGCGGATCTTCATCCGGCCGGACACGATCTCGAAGCGCTCCTCCTGGCTCGGGTGCACGTGAAGACCGGGCACGGCGCCGTCGGGGGAGAGCTCGAGCGTGATGCTCAGCAGCTCGCCGTTGGTGTCGGCAGCGGTCTTGTTGAAGGTGATCCGCTCGCCGCTGACGGGGTTCTCGATGACCTGTCCTGTGTATGCCATTGCTCGCTCCTTGCTGCTCGTTGACTGGTGCGAACATGCTCGGCGCAGCGGAGCCTCCCGTCGTCGCCCGTGACGACGATTTGTGCCTGGTCCGGAGGACGATTTCGTAATGGTCCGTACGGCCTACGAGCGGCCGGACGCGTCGTCCTTTCGGAGGACTGACAGGCTCGCTGCGCAGCCGGCCGAGCCGGCTGCTTGCGCTACAGGTTCGCGCCGGCGGGCACGGCTTCGAGCAGCGGCTCGAGCACGTGCAGGGCGAGCGCGGCCGCGTCGGCGCGCTCCTCTTCGTCATCGGGCGCCTCGAAGGCGGTGACCTCGAGGCCGACCAGCTCGCAGTCCTCGGTAACGGCCTCGAGCAGGTCGAAGAGCTTCTCGGGCACGAGGCCACCCGGCGCTGGGAACTGTGCCGGGAAGATGCCGGGGTCGATCACGTCGAGGTCGAGGTGCACGTAGACAGGAGCGCCGTCGATCGCGTTCTTCACCGCCACCAGCGTCTCCACGACGCTCGCCCCGATCACGGTCGCCTCGCTGCGCTCGAGCAGCCTGCGCTCCTCGGAGTCGAGGTCGCGAACGCCGGCGAGCACCACACGCTCCGAGGGCACCGGGTCGCCCAGGCCGGGGTCCCATTCGCCGCAAGCGCCCGACAGGCACATGCCCCCCAGGTAGCCGCTGGGTGAGGTCTTCGGCGTGTTGAAGTCGCCGTGGGCGTCCAGCCACAGCACCTTCGCCTCGGGGCGGTGGCGCAGCGCCGTGGAGAGCGTGGTCAGGCTGATCGAGCAGTCACCGGCCAGCAGCAGCGGCACGTTGCCCCCGGTGAGCGCGTCGTCCACCTGGCCGCCCGCCTCGAGCAGGCAGCCGCGCGACTCGCGCAGGTCCTGGTCCCACGGGCGCGGGGTCATGTCGCCGGGCTCGCCGATGGCCCGCGCCTCGCGACCCACGCGCTTGCCCACGAGCGGGGCGAGCGCGTCCACGCCGTTCACGGCCTTCGGCGTGCGATCGGAGGTGCGGCAGCGCAGCGCGACGAGCGAGACTGTCATTTCAGCGTCCGGTCCACTGCGGCTCGCGCTTCTCGAAGAACGCCTTCACGCCCTCCTGGATGTCCTCGGTGGAGAAGGCCACCGTGAGCTGGGAGCGCAGGTGGTCGAGCGCCTCGTCGAAGGGCATGTCCATCGAGCGGTACATGGCGTCTTTTCCGAGCTTCATCATCACCGGCGACTTGGCCGCCAGCTTCGCGGCCCAGTCTCCCACCGCCGCGTCGAACTCGCCCGCGGGCACCACCCGGTTCACGATGCCGGCCTCGCGCGCTTCCTCCGCCGACAGGCGCTCGCCCAGCAGCAGCATTTCGTTCGTCTTCTTGCGCGGCACGTTGCGGTAGATGAGGGCCATGATCATGAACGGGAACAGGCCAACGTTGATCTCGGGTGTTCCGAAGCTGGCCTGGTCGCTGGCCACGATCAGGTCGCAGGCGAGCGCGAGCCCGAGCGCGCCCGCCAGCACGTGCCCGTTGGCCGCGCAGATGACCGGCTTGCCGAGCTGGCCGATCAGCTGGAACAGCCGCGGGAAACGCTCGGTGCCGAAGTGCTTGTGCACGAGCGGCACGTCGGCGGAGAACTGGTCGAGGTTGCCGCCCGCCGAGAACACCTTCTCGTGGGTGGAGGTGAGCACCACGCAGCGCACATCCGGGTCGTCGCGCGCGCTCTCGAAGGCGTCGATCAGCTCGCCCAGCAGCTCGTTCGAGAGCGCGTTGCGGTTCTCTGGCGAGTCGAGCGCGATCGTGGCGACGCCGTCGGCGGCCTCGTAGCGAACCGTCTCGTACGCCGCCGTCACAGCGATCGCAGCGCCTCCTCGATCGGGGTCTCGCCCTCCAGCAGGTCGAAGGTCTTGCCGACCGTGTTCGGCTCGCCGAGGCAGGCCGCCAGGGTGGCCGCCACGTCCTCGCGCGGGACCTGGCCGTAGCCGATCTCGGTGCCCGCGCTCACGCGCGCGCTGCCGGGGTCGTCGGTGAGGCCGCCGGGCCGCACGATCGTGAAGTCGAGTCCGCTGCGCTCGAGCGCGGCGTCGGCGTCGGCCTTCGCCTGGATGTAGGGCCGCATCTGCTCCGAGCTCTCCTCGGGGCGGCCCGCGCCGATGGCACTGACCATCAGGTAGCGGTCGATGCCGCGCGCGCGGGCGGCCTCGATCAGCTTGAGCGCGGCGCCCAGGTCCACCGTCCGCTTGCGCTCCGGGCCGCTGCCCGGTCCGGCGCCGGCCGCGAACACCACGGCGTCGGCGCCCTCGACGAACGGCGCCAGGTCCTCCTCCATCTCCATGTCGCACTCCACTGCCTCGGCGCCTAGCGCCTCGAGGTCGGCGGCGTGGTCGGAGTTGCGGATCAGCCCGCGGGCGCGGTCGCCGCGCTCGGCCAGCAGGCGCAGCAGCTGCTGCGCGATCTTGCCGTGACCTCCAGCCACCACCACGTTCACGGGCGCGAGCCTAGCGCGGCTCCCGCGGCGGGGCCCACGCCTTGCGCATGTCCACCCGCCCGCCGCTGAAGGGCACGCCCTCCTGCTCGAGCACCCGGCGCTGGCGCGCGCCCTTCGCCAGCGAGCCGTCTGCGCGCACTGCTCGCTGCCAGGGCACGTCGGGGTCGTGGCACGCCGACAGCACCGCGCCGGCGAAGCGCGGGGAGCCCGGCGAGAGGTCGCCGTAGGTCGTCACGAAGCCGGCTGGCACCGAGCGCAGGCGCCGCAGCACCGCCAGCGGCCTGGGGGCGTCGAGGTCCACGGCGGCGAATGCTGCCATAGGGGCCCCTCGTTTCGGCGAGTACGAGCACGCGGGCTGCTAGAGCCCCGCCGCCTCCACAAAGTTCAGCCAGACCTCGCTGCGGGTGGGGAAGCTCGGCACGGCGTGCGCCAGGCGCTCGAGCGGCACCTCGCCCACTACCGCGACCGTGGCGGCGTGCAGGAACTCCGCGATGTCCGGACCCACGAAGGTGGCGCCGGCCAGCACCCCGCGGCCCTCGTCGATCACGAAGCGCGTCTGCGCCGGCGACTCGCGCCCGAAGAAGCTGGCGCCGGCGGTGGCCTGCGTGGACACGTCGATCGCCTTCGCGTCGATGCCCGCCTCCTTGGCGGCCGCCAGCGAGTGGCCCACCGAGGCCACCTGCGGGTCGGTGAAGATCACCTGCGGCGAGCGGGCACCGTCCTCAGTGATGCGGGCGTCCTTGCCGAGGATCACGTCGGCGGCCACGCGCGCCTGGTACTTGCCCATGTGGGTGAGCAGCACGCGGCCGTTCACGTCGCCGACCGCGTAGAGCCAGTCGTTGGCGCGCAGCTGGTCGTCGACCTCGATCGGCTTGCCCGACTCGAGGCCGATCTGCTCGAGGCCCATGTCCTCGGTGTGCGGCTTGCGCCCGACCGCCACCAGCAG
>DAIMGB010000114.1:0-6460 GCA_036724195.1 Thermoleophilaceae bacterium | reverse complement strand
GAGGGCAAGACGCGGGTCGTCGTGGACCTCTCGAACGTGACCTTCATGGACTCCACGGGGATCGGCGTGCTCCTCTACGCGCTCAAGCAGCTGCGGGTGCGAAAGGGCGGCCTCGTGCTCGTGTGCCCCACCGAGCGGATCATGCGCCCCTTCCAGATCACCGGCCTCGTCGGCCACCTGCGCATCTTCGGCTCGCGCGAGCAGGCGCTCGGCGGCCTCGCCGGCTCGTTCGCCTAGCCGCAGGTCTTCGGCCGGCTCTCGCAGTCCTTCTCGAAGCGCTCCGCGGGGCTGCCGGCCGGCGGCGGCGTGTCGTTCTGGGGGCTGTCCGAGCCGCCCTGCGGCGTGGCGCGGGTGCTGCCGTTCCCCTCGCCCGGCGTGTTGGGAGCCGTGGCGGGATCCTGCGAGGTCGTGCTGGGCGCGGGCGTGGTCTGCACCGGAGCGGCGGGCACGGTCTCGGTTCGGGGCGTGGCGCGCTCCGTGCGCGTGGTGGTGGTCTTCGGCTTCTTGGCGGCCTCCTTGTCGCCGCCGCAAGCCGTCAGCGCGAGGGGCAGCGCCAGTGCCAGCAGCGCAAGGAAGAGGGCGATACGCGAGCGGGACACGCTCGCAGGGTTAACTATCGCTCGGACGCTCGTCCGGGCGCTGGACCGCCGGCAGGCGGCGGCCGCAATGCGGGCAGTCGTTCAGGTCGCGCTGTACGAGCTGCTCGAGGGAGCAGCCGCAGAGACGCAGGTTCTCGACCGAGTAGGGCAGGTCGCTGGGGGAGGGCGCCAGCGGCAGCATCGCGGCCACGACCTCGAACTCCTCGCCGCTGTCGCCGTCCACGTAGGTCTTGCCCGGCTCGACCTCGCTGATGATCTCGCGGTCGGAGCGGGCGCGCAGGCGGTATCGCTGTCGGGCCGGCATGAAGGCGGGAAGAATAGCGTCCCGTCGGGTGCGAATCCTCATCTTCCACGGCTACCTGCTGCGCGGCACCGGCAGCAACATCTACAACGCGAGCCTCTGCCGCGCCCTGGCCGGCATGGGGCACGAGGTGCACCTCTTCTGCCAGGACCGCGACCCGCCCGACGTGGGAGCGGAGATCTACGTGCCCGACATCGGCGGGGTGCTGCCGCTGTACGTGGCCGACAGCTACGAGGGCTTCCGGGCGGTGCCGTTCCCGGAGCTGAGCGACGAGGAGATCGGGCGCTACCTGGACGCCAACGTGGCCGCCGTCAGGGAGGTGGCCGAGCGCGTGCGGCCCGACGTGGCGCTGGCCAACCACCTGATCATGGGCCCCGCCATCCTCGCCCGCGGCCTCGAGGGCCGCGTGCCCTACGCGGTGAAGGTGCACGGCAGCGCGCTCGAGTACACCGTGCGCCCCCACCGGGAGCGCTTCCTGCCATACGCGCTCGAGGGCCTGGCCGGCGCCAACGGCGTGCTGGTGGGCTCGCGCCACACGGCCGAGAGCCTCTGGGAGGTGATGGACGAGCCCGGCCTGCCGGAGCGCACGCGCCTTGGGCCCCCCGGGGTGGACGTGGAGGCCTTCAGGCCGCTCGAGGCCGCAGGGGCTTCGGAGCGCCTGCACGAGCTGGCTCAGCGCCTGGAGGGCGGCCAGACGGCGGCCTGGGGAGGAGACGCCGGCGCCGCGGCCGAGCTCGAGCGCCTCGACCCCGCCGGCGACCGGATCGTGGCCTTCGTGGGCAAGCTGATCGTGTCGAAGGGCGTGGACCTGCTGCTGGCGGCGTGGCCGCTGGTGCTGGCGCAGGTCCCTGAGGCGCGGCTGGTGATCGTGGGGTTCGGCGAGTACCGCGACGGACTCGAGCGGCTCAATGGTGCGCTATCGAGCGGCGACCTCGACGGCGCGCGGGAGGTGGCGGCGCGCGGCCGCGAGCTCGAGGGCGGGCCGCCCGGCGAGCTGCGCCACCTGGCCGCCTTCCTCGACGGGTTGGGCGGGGAGGAGCGTCGCAGCTACCTCGAGGCGGCTCCCGGGCTGGCGGAGCGCGTGGGCTTCACCGGCCGCCTGGAGCACGAGGACCTGCCCAGCCTGCTGCCGGCGTGCGAGGCGCTCGTGATGCCCAGCACCTTCCCGGAGGCCTTCGGGATGGTCGCGGCCGAGGGCGCCGCCTGCGGGGCGCTTCCGCTGTCCGCGGCTCACTCGGGCATGGCCGAGGTCACCGCAACGCTGGCGCCCGCGCTGGACGAGGACCTGCGCGAGCTGTTGGCCTTCGAGGTGGGCGCCGGAGCGGTGGAGGAGATCGCCCGCAAGCTGGTGGAGTGGCTGCGCCTGGAGCCCGCCCGGAGCGAGCAGGCGCGGGCTGCGCTGGCCGATCTGGCGCGGCGGCGCTACAGCTGGGAAAGCGTGGCCCAGGGCGTGATCGCGGCGGCCCTGGGACAGCTCGACGACCTGCCCGAACCACCGGATATTGTTCCGGCCCCGTGAGGCCCTCTGGTGATTTCTCCCTGGCCGCGCTCGCACTCGCAGCGGCCGCCGCGATCCCGCTTTCGGGCTGCGGCCGCCAGCACGATGCCGACCTGGTGAACGGCAAGGCGCTGTTCGTTCAGAAATGCGCCTCCTGCCACACGCTCAAGCGGGCGAACGCCCAGGGCGTGCAGGGCCCGAACCTCGACCACGCCTTCCAGACGGCCCGCAGCGACGGGATGACGGAGTCCACCGTGCGGGGCGTCGTGCACCGCCAGATCTCGGACGTGCGGCGCGACAGCATCATGCCCCGCAACCTGGTCACCGGCACGAATGCGCTCGACGTGGCCGCCTACGTGGGGCACGTGGCCGGCCAGCCGGGCCAGGACCCCGGCGCGCTGGCAAGCGCGGGCAAGCCGAAGGTCTCGAAGAAGCCCGTCAGCGAGAAGGGCGGCAAGCTCGAGATCGACGCCGATCCCACCGGCGCTCTGGCGTTCACGGCCATCAACGCGCTCGCGAAGCCCGGCGCCGTCGAGCTGGACATGGCCAACAAGGCCAACGTGCAGCACGACATCTCGATCAAGGGCAACGGCGTGAACAAGCAGGGCAAGGTGGTGGGCAAGGGCGGCAAGTCCACGGTCTCCGCGAGCCTGAAGCCCGGCAAGTACACCTTCTACTGCAGCGTGCCCGGCCACGAGGCCGGCGGCATGAAAGGCACGCTCACCGTGAAATAGACGTCTACTGATCTCGATAGGGGTCGCTATGCGACCCCTAGGACGATCAGTGAGCGCTCAAGTTTCCACCAGGGCGGCCAGGTCGTCGATCAGGGCGGGGCCGGCCGCCACCAAGCCGAAGGGCTCGCCGGGCAGCTCGCGAGTCGCGCCGCCTGCTTCCTCCACCAGCAGGCGCCCCGCGGCCCAGTCCCAGGGCTTCACGCCGCGCTCGTAGAATCCATCGACGCGGCCGGCGGCCACCCAGGCAAGGTCCAGCGCCGCCGAGCCCGCGCGGCGGATGTCGCGTACGCGCGGCAGTAGCCGGGAAACCACCTCGGCCTGCTCGGCCCGGTGAACGGGCTCGTAGCTGAAACCGGTAGCCACGAGCGCGCGACCGAGCTCGTTGGCGCCGCTCACCCGTACTTGCCCGCCGTTCAGACTGGTGCCCTGACCGCGCTCGGAAGCGAACAGCTCCTGGCGGATTGGATCGAGCACCACGCCGGCCAGTGCCCCGGAAGAGTCCTCGAGCGCGACGCTCACGCACCACTGCGGGATGCCGTAGAGGTAGTTCACCGTTCCGTCGAGCGGGTCGACGACCCAGCGGCGCCCACTCTCGCCCGCCTGGCGCGATCCCTCCTCGCCCAGCAGGCCGTCGTGGGGCCGCTCGGCCTCGAGCAGCTCCCTGATCGCCCGCTCGGCCTCGCGGTCGGCGTCCGAGACCGGATCGGTGGCGCTGGTCTTCGAGTCGAGACCCTTGACCGGCCCCCCGAAGCGCTCGAGCAGCACCGCCGCGGCGGCCCTCGCCGCGCGCTCGGCGAGCGCGAGGTCGGCGCTCAAAGGGCGCGGATGCCGAGGATGAGCCCGACGATCACGACCGCGGCCGCGAAGACGTAGAGCAGGAAGCGAAACGCCTCCGCCTCGGACCGCAACGGGTTCAGCATCAGAGGAGGTAGACCGTCGTGTAGACGAACAGCCACATCACGTCCACGAAGTGCCAGTAGATGCCGGGCACCTCGATGCCGCGGTGCGCCTTAGCCGAGAAGTGCCCGCGAAAGGTGCGGATCGTGGCGAAGAGCAGCAGGTTCAGGCCGACGAACACGTGCGCGCCGTGCAGGCCGGTCAGGCAGTAGAAGATCGTGCCCTGCGCGCTGTCGTGCGGGGCGAAGCCCAGGTGCACGTATTCGTTGATCTGCACGCAGAGGAAGGTCAGGCCCAGCAGGAAGGTGGTGAGCATCCCCACCCTCATGGCGCGCCGGTTCTCGTTGCGTCCGGCCTCGAGCGCCCAGTGCATCGTGAAGCTCGACGAGAACAGAATCGCCGTGTTCACGCCGGCGATGACCTTCGGGATCTCGTCTCCGTGAGCCGGCCACGGGTCGCCGTTCACGACCCGGATGAAGAAGTAGGCCGTGAAGAATGCTCCGAAGAGCATCACCTCGGAGATGATGAAGAGGTACATGCCGAGCGTCTGGGCGTCGACGCGCGACGAGACGTTCGGCTCGGGCGGGTGCTCCTCGTGAGCGTCGTCGCCGTGCTGGTGCTTGAGGTCGCCGGCGATGGAGACGGAGGCGGACTCCATCTAGCCCTCCTCGCTCACGATGTGTTCGACGGGGCGGTTCGTGGCGGCGCGTACGCGCTCGATTAGGTCGTTGCGCAGCCAGCCCGAGCGGGTCTCGGGGAAGGTGGAGATGAGCACGTCGTCGGCGCCGTAGTCCTTCATCGCGTTCTGGATGGCCGTGTAGGGGTCGGGATGCACCACCTGGCCCATCGCCTCGATGCCGGCCTCCTCGAGCTCCTTGAGCGTGGCGGCCAGCCGCTCGGCGGCCTCCTCGTCGTTGTCCTCGGCGCCCGACTGGGGCAGGATCACGAAGAACTGGTGCTCGCCCTCGGCGCCCTTCTTCTTGAGCGTCTCGATCAGGTCGCGCGAGTCGACCGTCTGGTTGGCCACAACGAGCGTGCGCTTGGCCCCGTCGTGGCCCTCGGCCAGGTCGACGACCACGTGCTCGACCGGGCGGCGCGTGGCGCGCGCCACGCGGTCCACGAGGTTCTCGCGCAGCCAGCCCGAGCGCGTCTCGGGGTGGGTGGAGAGGATGATCTCGTCGTAGTCCTGCTCGCCGAGCGCGTCCATGATCGCCGCGTAGGGGTCCGGGTCCATGACCTCGCCGTCGGCCTCCACGCCGACCTTGCGCAGCAGCGCCAGCGTCATCTGCAGCCGGTTCTCGGCGGCGTCACGGGTGTGCTCCTCGTAGATCACGTAGCCGTGCTTGGGCTGGTTCTGCGGGCAGATCACGTGCACCGACACGGGACCCTCGTCGGCGTGCTTCTTCACCGCGTCGATCAGCGGCTTGCCGGCCACGGTCTCGTTGGCCACCACGAGGATGCGCTTGGGAGCCGCGTCGCTCATTCGTTGGGAGGTGGCGCTCCGCCGCCGCCCGCCGGCGCGGGCTCTGCCGAGGCGGCCGCGGCCTTCTCCTTGAACACCGCGTGCACGGCGCCCGGCACGCCGTACTCGTAGGGGCCGCCGACCACCGTGGGCACCTCGGAGAAGTTGAAGGTCGGCGGCGGCGAGGACACCTGCCACTCGATCGAGTGGGCGCGCCACGGGTTGCCCACCGCCCGCGGCCCGTACCGCCACGAGGCGATCATGTTGTAGAGGAAGATCAGGAACGAGAGCCCGAAGATGAAGCTCGAGATGCTGATGAAGAGGTTCAGCGTGGCGAACTTCTGGGCGTAGTCGGCCACCCGCCTCGGCATGCCGTCGATGCCCACGAAGTGCATCGGGCCGAAGGTGAGGTTGAAGAACACGAACGAGAGCCAGAAGTGCAGCTTGCCGAGGCCCTCGCTGTACATCCGGCCGGTCATCTTCGGGAACCAGTGGTAGATCCCGGCGAAGATCGTGAACACGCTGCCGCCGAACAGCACGTAGTGGATGTGGGCCACCACGAAGTACGTGTCCGACACGTGGATGTCGAACGGGATGACCGCGAGCATGATGCCGCTGATCCCCCCGAGGGTGAACATCGTGATGAAGCCGAGCGCGAACAGCATCGGCGTTCTCAGATGGATCACGCCTCTCCACAGCGTGGCCAGCCACGAGAAGATCTTGATGCCCGTGGGCACCGCGATCAGCATCGTGGTGATCATCATCGGCACCCGCAGCCACGAGAACATGCCCGACACGAACATGTGGTGGGCCCAGACGGTGAAGCCCAGGATCACGATCGCCACCAGCGAGAAGGCCATCATCCGGTAGCCGAAGATGGGCTTGCGGGCGTGGGTCGAGATGACCTCGCTGACGATCCCGAAGCCCGGCAACATCATGATGTAGACGGCCGGGTGCGAGTAGAACCAG
>DAIMGB010000113.1:0-6508 GCA_036724195.1 Thermoleophilaceae bacterium | reverse complement strand
CAGTCTCCTCCTTGGGGGGTCGTCGCGATGAGCGCCTCGATCGCCGAGACCAGGCCCAGCCAGCCGGAGAACTCCCTCCGGCCGCCGTTCCCGTTGCTCGCGGAGCCGGAGAGGGAGTCCCCCTCCAGACTCAGCTCGAGGCTGATGGCGGCGGTGGTCAATTCCATGCCGCCAGCATCGGCGAGTCCCGAGCCGCCCACATCGAGGCGACCCCCAAACCGCTACCCCAGACTTTGGGGCTGGGACCCCTAGGCGGCGGTCAAGACGCCCGACAGCTCGCGCCGGGAGCGGATCCCGAGCTTGCGGTAGGCGTTCGAGAGGTGCACTTCAACGGTCTTCGGAGTGACGAAGAGCGACTGGGCTATGTCGCGGTTGGTCTGGCCGTCGGCGGCCAGCCCGGCGACGCGGCGCTCGCTGGCGGTGAGCGCCTCCACGCCGCTCAGGGCGGTGGTGCGCGGGCGGGCGCCCGTCGCGTAGAGCTCCGCGCGGACCTCCTCCATGAGCTCGCCGGCGCCGCAGGAGTCGGCCAGCTCGAGTGCGCGGCGAAGCGGCTCGCGGGCCTCGGAGGGCTGGCGGTTGCGGCGCAGGGTCGCGCCCAGCCCGGCCAACGCCTTGGCGTAGGCGAGCCGCGCGGAGGAGCTCTCCAGCAACTGCACCGCCTCCTCGAGATCGGCAAGGCCCTCCTCGCGCTTCAGCCGGCCGAGCACGATCAGCGAGCGGCCGACGGTTCCCGGGGCGCCGAAGCGCCGGGCGGCCTGCACCTCGTCCTCGACGAGGGCGATGGCCTCGTCCGTCCGGCCGAGGCGGCCCAGGGCCTGGGCTTTGAGCGAGCGCCAGGCCGCCCAGCCGGGGTTGGTCAGGTGGGTCGCGTGGCGTTCGTAGTCCTCGGCAGCCTCGAGTGCCTGCTCGTTCTTGTTCTCCGCGAGCAGCACCTCGACCGTGCTCCAGCGCAGGAAGTTCATGCCGTTCGAGTCGTCGCTAGGGCCGACGTAGCGCCCAAGCGTGGCTCGGGCGTCTTCGAGCTTGCCCATCTCGACCTGCGCCGAGGCCAGGAACGCCAGGTGGTAGGCGGAGATCGAGCCCGTGTCGCTGCCCCAGATGCGCGACTGAACCTCCGCGCTCTTCAGCGACTGCTCGGCGTCGGGCAGGTCGCCGCGGCGCAGCAGGGCGTAGCCGCGCCACAGGTGCACCCCCAGGGCCCCGAAGGTGGCGCCGCGCCGGTGCGCGTCGGCCATCTGGAGGTCGAACGACTGGAGCGCCTCGTCGCGGTCGGCCACCGCCAGCACAAGCGCCGCGACGACCGGGAACAGGCCCTGGTCGGCAGCGATCAGGACGCCGCCCTCGAGGGCCTCGAGCGCCAGCCGCGAGCAATCGTCCGCGGCCCCGTCGGTGACCATCCACTCATAGGCCGTGACGGCCTGGAGCATCTTCGCGCCCGGCCCGGTGCCTGGGCTCTTCGTCCGGTACTGGCGAAGGCCGGCCATGATCGAAGGGTCGAAGCTGCCGCCGTTGACGCCCCCAATCGGCTCCACGGCCTCGAGCGCCATGCGCAGGTCGGCCAGCTCGGGGGGAAGCTCGTCAGCCACACGCCTCGCGAGCACGGCCCCGGCCTCCGGCTCCCGGGGGAAGATCATGGCGCGGGCAGCCAGCAGGCCGGCCATGCCCCTCTGCACCGGATCCTCGAGCACGCCGTGGGCCTCCCTGAGATGCACTGCGCCCGTCGGCCCGTTGGTGAGCAGCTCGGCCACCCCGAGCTCGAGCAGCAGCGCAGCGCGCCGGCTCGCCCGCGGCGGCTCGTCGAGGGCGCGCTGGAGGTAGGCCACGGCGCTCTCCGCCGCACCCTTCTGCATCGCGGCGCGGCCGGCCAGCTCGAGCACCTCCGCCACCTCGGCCTCGCCGCGCGGCGGGATGGCCAGCAGCTGCGAGGCGATCCGCTCCGGGGGCAGCTCCGCGTGGGAGAGGATCTGGGCGGCCTGCTCGTGCTGCAGCTCGCGCTCGCCTGGGGAGATGTCGCGGTACACCGCCGCGCGCACCAGCGGATGCACGAACCCGAGCGGCATCTCATGGCGCACCACCTCGGCCTGGGCGAGTGCCCGCGTGGCCCGCGCCGCGGTCTCGTCGTCGAGCCCGGCCAGTGCCGCGACCGCGGCCACCTCCGCGCCGTCACCCAGCACGGCCAGCGCGCGCGCCACAGCCACCGCGTCCTCGGGAAGGCGCGCGAGGCGCACCACCACGGCCCGCGACACCGCCCGCGGGCCGATCTCCTTCACCGTGCCCGCGTTGGCCGCCGTCGGCGCCGTGCCCTCCGCTGCGATCGTCTTGAGCAGCTCGCCCAACAGCAGCGGGTTGCCACCGGTGGCGTCGTGGCAGGCGGCGGCAAAGGCCTCGTCGGCCTCCGGGCCGAGCCGCGAGCGCACCACCTCGGTCACGGCGCCCTTGCTGAGCGCACCGGGATAGAGGAAGACCGTCGACGGGTCACTCGCCAGCTCGCCGAGCAGCGCGGCGTCCGCTCCCGGCTCGTCGGGGCGCAGGCTCCCGGCCACCAGGGCCGGCAGGCCTTCGAGGCGCCGGGCCAGGTAGAGCAGGAACCGCAGGGACGGGCGGTCACACCAGTGCAGGTCGTCCACCGCCAGCAGCAACGGGCTCTCCGCGCTCAGGTTCACCGTCAGCCAATACAGCCCGTGCAGCACCGCGAACGAGCCGTCGCCGCTCAGCTCGCTCTCGCCGTCCACCGGCGCCTCGAACACGGTCGCGGCGGTGGCCGCCGCGCCGCTCAGCGCCTGCTTTCGCCGCTTCGGGTCCACCAGCAGCGGCTCGAACAGCTGGCGCACCACGCCGAACGGAAACTGCCGCTCGAGCTCGCTGCCGCGCCCCGCCAGAGCCTGCATCCCCGCCTCGCCGGCGCGGCGCCTGGCCTCGAGCATCAGGCTCGTCTTGCCGATGCCGGCGGGCCCCTCCACGAGCGCCAGCCGCGCGCGCCCGCCGGCGGCGTCCTCGATCAGCGACTCGAGCGACGCAAGCTCGCCGTCGCGCTCCAGCAGGTTGCCGTTGGCGCTCACAGCGTCAATAGGCTAGGCCCTCCGGCCCAGACCGGTTATGGTCGGCTCGTCATGTTCCGGACGGTGGTAGCCGGCACCGACGGCTCGCCCCGAGCCGATCGCGCGGTGCAGGAGGCAATCGACCTCTGCAAGAGCCAGGGAGCGCGCCTCCACCTGGTGGCCGCCTTCGGCGATACCGAGCGCCACTGGGAGTCGATCGAGACCAGCCGCGAAGTCGCCGTCGTGGATCTCCGCACAGTCGCCGAGGCGGTGCTCGCCAGGGAGGCCCGCAAGGCCGAGGAGCAGGGCGTCGCCACCGTGGACTGGGCCGCCCGCGAAGGCAACGCGGCCGAAGCAATCATCGACGCCGCCACGGCCGAGGACGCCGACGTGATCGTGATCGGCAACAAAGGCCTGACCGGAAAGAAGCGCTTCCTACTGGGAGGCGTCCCGGAAAAGGTCTCCCGCCACGCCCCGTGCAGCGTGATGATCGTTAATACGGATAACGACTGAGCGATCCTTAGCCCACGTCCGGGCAGCACGCTGGCCTGGACGCGCGCTAAGGGGCGCGCTTTTGCCATCAGTGTGGGCTTGCCACGAGCAACTGCGCTTCAGCGCGCATGCCGAGAATATTCGGGTGGAACGGCGCCGCCGCGTTTACCGGCACCAACGGCTCCACCCAGCGCAGCGCCGGGGGCTCGCAGGCGTCGTGGCCGATGCCCAGGGTGTAGGTGTCCAGGAGGCTCGCGTTGTTCGCGGCGGCCTGGTCGGCGAGCATCTGGTTGAGTTCCTTCTCCTTGGCGCGCAGGTAGGACACATCGGCAAAGGCCACTGGGATCTGCGGGTAGCAGCCCTCGGGGAGGCCGGGGGCGAGCGGCTGCTCGGGGAAGATCGGCAGGTAGTTGACCACGTAGACCTTGGCCTGCGGCGAGCGCTGGTGGATGCCCTGGATCACCGCCGCCACCTTCGGGGCGGTGGCCTGGATGCGCTTGCTGATCTCGTCGCCGGCGGCGGTCACGTAGTGGTCCTGGCAGGGGTGGCCCTGCGGGCTCGTCGAGGCGCAGGTGCGGATGATCTCGGTGAAGCCGATGTCATTGCCGCCGATCTGCTCCGTGACCAGCGCCGTGTCGGTGGCGAGCGAGTTGAACTGGGGCGGGTTCGGGCCGGGGGAGACGTTCTGCGTGGTGGTCATGTGGTCGGTCTTCGCGCCGCTGCAGCTGGGGTCGCGCAGCGTCAGGCCGAGCTGGGGCGCGGCGAGGTGCGCGTAGTTGTTGCTCGACTTGAGGCAGCCGAACGGCGGCAGCTGTGCCGGGATCAGCGGGAAGGCGGCGTAGGAGTCGCCGAGGGCGACGTACGTGGGGGCGGCACTCGCGGCCGGCGCCGCCACGGCCAGCGCGGCAACCACGACGGCCGCGAGGGCGGCGGCTCGTGTGCGCGCGCGGGAAAACATCGCCGGGGTTCCTACCGTTATCCGCTCGAGTTAGTCTCACCAATCACGAGGTCGGCGCAGCGCTCGCCGATCATCACGGTGGGCGCGTGGGTGTTGCCCGACGTGACCCTCGGCATCACCGACGCGTCGGCCACGCGCAGGCCCTGCACGCCGTGCACGCGCAGCTCGGCGTCTACCACGCCGCTCTCGGACGAGCCGATCCGGCACGTGCAGGAGGGGTGGTACTCGTGCTCGGCTGTGGCGCGCAGCCAGGCCGTGAGGTCGTCGGCCCCGCGCAGCGAGGCGCCGGGGTTCAGCTCTTCCTCGAGCAGCCCGGAGAGCGGCGGGCGCGACGCGATCTCGCGAATCAGCTCCAGCGCGCGCATGAACGCCTCGACCTCGCCCTCGGAGGTGAGCGCGTTGTTGGTGATGCGTGGGTGGTCGGCGGGGTCGGCGGAGCGCAGCCGCACCGAGCCGCGGCTCTGGGGCCGGATGTAGGCGGCGCCGATCGTGAGCGCCGGCGTCCCGGTCTTGCGAAAGCCGTGCTCCCAGAAGTAGACCGGCGCGAACAGCATCTGGAAGTCGGGCGCGGGCAGGCTCGGGTCGGAGCGCCAGTGAACAGCCGCCTCGGCCACCGTCGACGAGAGCTTGCCCTTGCCCGCGACGAGCCAGGGCAGCAGGTTGCGGGGATCGGCGGCGTCGTCGAGCGTGCCGCTCGCGCGGGTGCGCCAGTTCACGAAGGCCATCGGATGCTCCATCAGGTGCCGGCCCACGTTCGGCGAGTCCACGAGCGGCTCGATGCCGTGCTCGCGGAGGTCGTCCGCGGGACCGACGCCGGACAGCATCAGGAGCTGAGGCGAGCCATAGGCGCCGGCGGAGAGGATGACCTCGCGCCCGGCGCGCGCGGTGTGCGACCTCCCGCCTCGCTCGTACTCCACGCCGACGGCACGCCCCCGCTCGAGCACGATGCGCGTCACGAGCGCCTTGGTGACCAGCTCCAGCTCGTCGCGGCCCTTCGCCGGCCGTAGGAACGCGTCCGCGGCGCTGAAGCGGCGCCCGCCCTTCGTGGTGGTCTGGAGCAGCCCGGCGCCGTCCTGGCTCGCGCCGTTGCAGTCGTCGTTTCGCTCGATGCCCGCCGCAGCGGCTGAGTCCACGAATGGCTGCCAGTGCTTAGAGAGCCAGCGCCGGCCCGTGATGTGCATCTCGCCCCTGGTGCCGTGGAAGGGGTCGGAGAACTCCGCGTTTCGCTCGGAGCGCTTGAACAGAGGCAGCACCTCGTCGTAGCTCCAGCCTGTGGCGCCGTGGTCGGCCGCCCAGCCGTCGTAGTCGGCCCGGTTGCCGCGCACGTAGAGCATGGTGTTCATCGACGAGCAGCCGCCGAGCATCCGCGCGCGCGGCAGATACCAGCGCCGGCCGTACAGGCCCGGCTCGGGCTCTGAGACGTAGTTCCAGTCGTTCGGGCCCTGGAACAGCTCGGGGAAGGCCACGGGCGCCTTCACCGGCAGCTTGCGGTCGCTGCCGCCGGCCTCGATCAGCAGAACGCGCGCGCCCCGGGCGGTGAGCCTGTTGGCGAGCACGCAGCCCGCGGACCCCGCGCCGACGATTACGTAGTCATGCGGCTCCGCCATGCACCGGTACGATCGCATGAACCCGCATTGGCTCCTTCGCGCTCGGACCCGGTAAGGCCCGTGATGCTCGTCGTCGAGGACGAGAGCGCCGCGCGCGACCGCATTCGCGGCGAGCTGGAGCGCCGCTACGGGACCGACTACCGCGTGACCTGCGAGGGCTCGGCGCTCGGAGCGCTCGACAAGCTCGAGGCCATGCGCGACGCGGGCGAGCCCGTTGCGCTCGTGCTCGCGGACCAGTGGATGCCCGACCTGACAGGGGAGGAGCTTCTCGCGCGCGCGACGGAGCTGCACCCGCACTCAAAGCGCGGGATGCTCGTGGACTGGGGCGCATGGGGCGACGAGGCCACCGCGGAGGCGATGCTCCGCGGGCTCGCGCTCGGGCGGATGGACTACTACGTGCTGAAGCCCTGGCG
>DAIMGB010000112.1:0-6542 GCA_036724195.1 Thermoleophilaceae bacterium | reverse complement strand
GTGAAGGAGGTCTGGGAGGTCGAGCAGCCGCTCGACCGCGTCATCCACACGATGGGCTGGCCGCTTCACTTCGCCGCCAAGTACCGCGAGTTCGGCGGCTCGTTCCTCTACCCGATGGGCGAGGACAAGGTGTCGATGGGCTTCGTGGTCGGGCTCGACTACCGCGACGCGCGCCTCTCGGTCCACGACGCGCTCCAGCAGCTCAAGCAGCACCCGCTCGTGGCGAAGATCCTCGAGGGCGGCAAGCGCGTGGGCTGGGGCGCAAAGACGATCCCGTCGGGCGGCTACTGGGCCATGCCCGAGCGGCTCTGGGCGCCGGGGCTCGCGCTGGTCGGCGACGGCGCCGGCATGGTGAACATCCCGCAGCTGAAGGGCGTCCACTACGCCATGCACGCCGGCATGTTCGCCGCGGAGGCGATCGTCGAGAAGCTGAAGGGCGGCACCACGGCCGACCTCTCGAACTACGAGGCGCTCGTGCGCGGCTCGGAGATCGAGACGGAGATCTACCGCTCGCGCAACATGCGCCAGCCGTTCGCCAAGGGCTTCCTGTTCGGCGGCGCGGTGGCCAACGCGATGGAGATCTCGGGCGGGCGGCTCCCCGGCGGCCGCTGGGCGACCCACGACGACGCCACGGTCGACGTGTTCGTGGGCAAGGAGCGCAACTACCCGAAGCCCGACGGCAAGAGGTACTTCGACAAGCTGTCGTCGGTCTTCGCCACGGGCAACGCCACCCGCGACGACGCCCCGAACCACATCCGCATCCAGCAGAAGGTCCCGCTCGAGGTCGCGCTGATGTGGCAGAACATGTGCCCGGCGCAGGTCTACGAGGTGCCCGACGAGGCGCTGGAGGCCGCCTCCGCGAACGGCGGCAACGGCAAGCTCGACGGAAAGCGCGAGGTCGAGCTGAACATCACCCCCTCGAACTGCATCCAGTGCGGGGCGATCACCGCGAAGGGCGGCCGCCTGACGCCCCCCGAGGGCGGCGACGGCCCCAACTACCAGCAGACCTGAGGGACCGGGAGCACGCTCTCCGGCGTCCTCGGTCGCTCGCGTGCAGAGCACGCTTCGCTCCCTGCGTCCTTGGATAGCGCCCTCCCGGGCAACTCAGCTCTGCTGGCAAGCCAGCAGACTCGGCACGGCTGGCGGGCCGTGGGCGTCAGCCGGTAGAGCGGCGCGGCTCGCGCCACATCAGCCACAGAGGCGGGCCGCTGCGGGGTAGCTTCAGCTCCTCGGTGACCTCGAAGCCGTGGCGCTCGTACAGGGCGCGGTTTCGGGGGCTCGAGGCCTCGAGGTAGGCGTGCAGGCCCTGCTCGTCGCAGCGCGAGAGCATCGGGAACATCAGCTGGCTGCCGAGGCCCTGGCCCTGGTGGTCGGGGCGCACGCCCACGGCGGGCAGGTACCAGTGCTCGCGCTCGGCCGGGTGCTTCCTCTCGATCAGCGCCATCTGGCGCAGGAAGCGCGGGGAGCGCACGCCGCCGATCCGCACCAGCGAAGGCAGCAGCCCGAGCTGGCGGCGCGGCTCCAGGTGCCAGCGGCCGGGCGCCACCCAGCACGCGGCTCCGGCGCCGTCGGCGGAGGTGAAGCTCTCGCCGTCGGGCAGCCAGACGCGGTGGAGGAAGAGGAAGAAGCCGGCGCCCAGGATGCGGCGGCGGCGGTCGGGGTTGGGAAAGCACCAGCTCATCACCGGGTCGTCCGGAAACGCGAGCGCCAGCGCCCGGGCCGCATCCGGCGCCTGGGAGCGCGCGAGCGGCCGGATCTCCAACGCTAGGCGCCGATCGAGAACATCGAGTCGAGGTCGTGCTGGGAGAAGACCTCGAAGGCGACCATCGTGTAGGTCTGCTCGATCCCGCGCAGCCGGGCGAACTTGCCCGTCACTAGCTCGGCAAGCTCGTCGGCCTCGCCGACGCGCAGGATCGCGACGTAGTCCCACTCGCCGGTCACCGAGTAGGCCTCCGCGACCCCCTCCACCTCGGCCAGCCTGGTGCCGAGCGTGGGGATGGCGTCGCGCTCGGCCTTGATCAGGACTACGGCATGGGTCATGCCCGGGAAGGTACCGTGCCGGCGTGCGCTACCCGGGTCAGCAGCCCCGCCGCGTGACCGTCGTCGGGGCGGGCTCGTTCGGCACGGCGGTCGCCCTGCTGCTCGTGAGGGCCGGGGCCAGCACGACGCTCCTCTGCCGCACCCCCGAGCAGGCCGAGGAACTGGAGGCCAGGCGGGAGAACGAGCGCTACCTATCCGGGGTCGAGCTCCCGCGCGAGCTGAAGATCCGGGCGCTCGGCAGCCGGCCCGACCAGTTCGCGCGGCCAGACCTCGTGTTCATGGCCGTGCCCTCGGCGGGCTTCGGCGAAGCGCTTGCGGAGCTGCGCCGCCTGGGCGTGTCCGAGCGGGCCGGAGTCGTGTCGCTGGCGAAGGGCTTCGTGCCCCCCGACGGCAGGCCGCCCACCGTGGTGCTCGAGGAGGCGTTCGGCTCGCAGCGGGTGGCGTGCGTGGGCGGCCCGGCGCACGCGCGCGAGATGGTGGAGTCCGGGGCGGGCCTGGTGTGCGCCTCGCACTCCGAGCTGCTGGCCCACCGGGTGGCCGAGGCGTTCCAGGCCTCGGGCGTGGTGTGCGAGGTCTCAGACGATCCGGTGGGGGTGGAACTGGCGGGGGTGGCGAAGAACGCCGCGGCCGTGGCCGTGGGCGCCACCCAGGCCCAGGGCCTCAACGCGGCCGGCATGGCGGCGGCGGACATCTTCCTCGAGGTGCTGGCACTGGCCCGGGCCAGCGGCGGGCGTGCCAGCACGTTCGTGGGGCGATCGGGCACCGGCGACCTCGTGGCCACTGCACTGGCGCCGAAGTCGCGCAACCGGAGCGCCGGCGAGCTGCTGGCCGAGGGGGTGCCCGCCGAGGAGATCCCCGATCGGGTCGGGCAGGCCGTCGAGGCGCTCGAGACGGTGCGGCTGCTGGCCCACGCGATCGAGCGCTCCGGGCTCGAGGCGCCGGTGGTCTCGGCGCTCGCGGCGGCTGATCGAGGGCAAGCTCCCACTTGACGATGGCGCTCGTGAGGGCCAAGCAGCCGGAGCCGGCCCCCTTCGGCGGCGCCCGCCGGATGTGGGGCCGATTCCGCGCCTGGGTGTCCCGGAGCTTCGGAAAACGGTGAGTAAACTGGTAGAGACCATGAAGCAGGGAATCCACCCCGAGTACCTCCCGGCGCACGTGCGCTGTACCTGCGGCAACGACTTCTGGACTCGTTCCACGAAGCCCGAGCTGCACGTCGAGATCTGCTCGAACTGCCACCCGTTCTACACGGGCAAGCAGAAGCTGGTGGATACCGGAGGCCGCGTTGAGCGCTTCCGGCGCCGCGCCGCCCGCCGTCAGGGCTAGCGAACAGCGAAACTCCCGGGCCTCGGGCCTGTTCTTGTTTCCCATGCTTCGCCGCGTTTTCATCGCAGCATTGGTCGCGACCGCGGCCCTTGGCGCCAGCGCGCAGGCCGACCTGCCGGAAACCGGGCAGGTGGCCTCGCGGTCGGCCTGGGTGAAGGTGGCCTCCTGCTCGCGCAGCGAGCACACCGCCGCGTTCTACGCGCGCATGCGGCGCCTGGCCCAGGGGCAGCGTATGTGGATGCGCTTCACGCTGCTCGAGCGCGGCAGAGACGGCCGCTACACGCCTGTCGACGCGCCCGCGCTCGCCCACTGGCGCAAGTCGAAGGCGGGCGTCAAGGCCTTCGGCTACAAGCAGCGCGTGAAGGGCCTGTCGCCGTACTCGGCCTACCGGGTGCGGGTGGACTACCGCTGGTACGGCGCCGACGGCACGCTCGCCCACAAGCTTCGCCGCCGCTCCGGGGTCTGCAGCCAGACCGGCCCACTGCCCAACCTGCGCGCGCGGATCACCGGCAGCCAGGCCACGGAGCTGCCCGGCGTGCTGCGCTACACGGTCCGCCTGGCGAACGCCGGCCAGCTGGCGGCCGACGACGTGGACGTTCGCCTGGCCGTGGAAAGCTCGAGCTCGGAGACGAAGACCGTCGCCCACCTCGCGGCCGGCGACTTCAAGGTCGTGAGCTTCCGCGCGCCGGCCTGCACCAGCGCCGCGACGGCGGACGCGGACCCGAGCGACCAGGTGCGGGAATCGGTCGAGACCGACAACTCGCAGCGGCTGGCCTGCGCCGATATCCCGCAGCGCTAGCGCGCCCGGCTCACGGAAGCCGGCTGATACGCCGATACGATGGGTGACGTGAGCGCGCGCGAGGCCCAGACCGACGCCCCGGTGGGAGGTCAGGCAGTCCTTGAGGGAGTGATGATGCGCGGCGTCTCGACCTGGGCGGTCGCGGTGCGCAAGCCGTCGGACGAACAGCTCGCCCATGGCGGCCCGAGCTCGAGGGAGGGCGCGAAGGGCGAGATTGACGTTGTCTCAGAGCCGCTCGTGTCGTGGACCAAGCGTCACAAGGCGCTCCGGCTGCCGTTCGTACGCGGCGTGGTTGCGCTCGCGGAGTCGCTCAAGATCGGCTTCCGTGCGCTCGGCATCTCCGCCAACGCCCAGATGCCGGCGGACGAGGGTGGGGACGAGAAGGAGATCGGCGGTGGTGCCTGGGTCGGCACGATCGTGTTCTCGCTGCTGTTCGCGGTGGGCCTGTTCTTCCTGCTGCCGGCCGGCCTCACCAACCTCTTCAAGGACAGCATCCCGAACGGCATCACGTTCGTGGTCATCGAGAAGCTCGTGCGGATCACGATCTTCCTCGCCTACCTGTGGCTGATCTCGCGGATGCCCGACCTGCAGCGCGTGTTCCAGTACCACGGCGCCGAGCACAAGACCATCTCGTGCTACGAGGGGGGACGGCCGCTCACGCCGGAGAACGCCCAGGGCTTCTCGCGCTTCCACCCGCGCTGCGGAACGAGCTTCCTGCTGATCGTGATGATCGTGGCCGTCTTCGTGTTCGCGCCGCTCGGCAAGCTCGACTGGCAGTGGCTCTTCCTGTCGCGCATAGCCGGCATTCCGATCGTCGCCGGCATCGCCTTCGAGCTGATCAAGCTGTTCGGCCGCAACCGGGCGCGTCGCTGGGCGCGCATCCTGATGTGGCCCGGCATCCAGCTCCAGCGCCTGACCACCCGCGAGCCCGACCTCTCGCAGCTGGCGGTCGCGATAGCAGCGCTGGATGCGGTGCTTGCCGTGGAGAACCCGCGCGAGGCCAGTGCGGAGGAGAAGGTCGGCATGGAAGTCGTGGCCTAGCGCCAACACGCCTGTAACCGAATCGTAGCCAGGACACGTTTGGGAACGCGCCTGGGCGGAGAGCCCTTAAGTAGTACCCACTCGCATGGGAGGAACCCAATGGCCGTGCTGCTCACTGGAGCTACCGGCTTCGTAGGCATGGAAGTGCTCACCCGCTGGCTCGAGCGCGGCAACAGCCGTGTGTACGCTCTCGTGCGCGCGGCCGACGACGAGGCCGCGGCCGAGCGGCTGCGGCCCGGGCTGGAGTCCGCATTCGGCGAGGAGGGCGGCGATCCGGAGCGCCTGACCGCCATCTCGGGCGACGTTCAGGAGCCCGACCTCGGCCTCAGCCCGGAGACGCTCGAGCGCGTCTGCCGCGAGGTCGACGTGGTGGTGCATTTGGCCGCGTCGGTGTCGTTCACGCTCGGTCTCGACGAGTCGCGCGCGATCAACGTGGAGGGCACGCGCAACGTGCTGGACTTCGCAGTGCGCTGCGCCCACATCGAGCGCTTCACCTACGTCTCAACCGCCTACGTGGCCGGCACCCACCCGGGCACGTTCCACGAGTACCAGCTCGCGGAGGGCCAGGAGTTCCGCAACGCGTACGAGCGCTCCAAGTTCGAGGCCGAGCAGCTCGTGCGCTCGCACAGGCGGCGGCTGCCGGTGCAGGTGCTGCGGCCGAGCATCGTGGTGGGCGAGCGCCGCAGCGGCTGGACTTCCTCTTTCAATGTGCTCTACGGGCCGCTCAAGGCCTTCGCGCGCGGCGCGGTTCCGGCGGTGCCCGCCAAGGCCGACTCGCCGGTGGACGTGGTGCCGGTGGACTACGTGGCGGACGCCACCTACGAGCTGTCGAGCCACGGCCCGACAGGCACCTACCACCTGGTGGCAGGCCGCCACGCCACCACGGTCGGCAAGCTGATCGAGCTGGCGTCGAAGCACTTCGACAAGCAGCCGCCGCCCACGTTCCCGCCCCAGGTCTACAAGCTGCTCGTCTACCCGCTCATGCTGCGCAGCGCCGGCGAGCGCACCCGGAAGGGCCTCGAGAAGCTCGCGGTGTTCTTCCCCTACTTCTCGATGAAGGTGCGGTACGACGACCGCCGCGCGCGCGAGCAGCTCGAGCCCGCGGGCATTCGCGTGACGCCGGTGGACGGCTACTTCCACCGCCTGCTCGACTACGCGCAGGAGTCGCAGTGGGGCAAGAAGCCCCGTGGGCGCGCTGAGGCCAGGGGACTACCCTCCTCTCGGTGATCGAGAGGCTCGTCGAGCAGATAGAGGCGCGCTTTGCCGAGCTGTCTCGGCAGATGTCGGACCCGGACGTGATCGCCGACCAGGCGCGCTACGCGGAGGTGGGCCGCGCCTA
>DAIMGB010000111.1:0-6553 GCA_036724195.1 Thermoleophilaceae bacterium | reverse complement strand
GGCCGAGGCCGATCGCGACGCCTGGCACACGCGCGCCGAGACGGCCGAGGCCGGCCTCAGCCAGCTGACGGGCTCGCGCTCGTGGCGGCTCACGGGCCCGCTGCGCGCGGCGGCGCGCGCCGTGCGACGTCCTTCGGGCTAGGAGCGATCCGCCAGCCGCGAGCCGCGAGCCGCGAGCCCCCCGAGCCCGCGGGCTGGATCCGGCGCGGAGGCGCTAGGCGGCGGGAAGGAGCCTTGCGAACGGCCTGCCGCGGCGGGTGACGCGAACCTCGTCGCCAGCCGCCGCCCGCTCGAGGTAGTAGCCGAAATGGCTGCGGAACTCGTGCGCGCCAAGACGGATGATGTTCGGCTCGTTGGAGATGGAGCTGGGGGGACTCGAACCCCCGGCCTTCGGCGTGCCACGCCGACGCTCTTCCAGCTGAGCTACAGCCCCCAGGGCGGCCCAGTCTATCGCCGAGAATTCGAAATCGTGCGCCCAGACGATGGCCCCCCGTTGCGCGTTTTTGGCGGGCACCAGGCGTAAATGAACCTGTCGACACCCTTCGACGCGCTCGATCGGGAGCAGGTAGCAGGAGTCGACATCCGGGCAGTAAGCAGCGATCGCGTCGACCTGCTCAGGGGTGTAGGAACGCCACTCGAGTCCATTCGGACCGCGGCGGTTGGATTGGCAGCGAACGACCACAACGCCCTCCTGGCGGCGCGCCCACTTGCACTGGACGCGAAGGAGCCGCGATCCCAGATCGAACACGAGGTCGTAGCGGCACCCTTCTCCAACAGGTCTCAGCACGGAGAACTCGAGCTTGGTCGCGGCGAGAACAACGGCCTGCTCGGCAACGTTGCCCTTCTGGTCGGTAGTCAACACGAACACATGTTCGCATACAGGTCGGACGGGATCAGGGTGCGGCCAGCTCCAGCAGCTTCGTGACCGTGCGCGCGCACTGTGCCCACGAGCTCCTTGTCGGCGTTGCCGAGCGCCTTCATCAGCTTCGAGTCGTGCTGGCCGTCGGGCAGCCAGGCGTACAGCTCCTTGCCGCGCAGCTCGAAGCTCTCGGGCTCGTACTTCGCGGCATCGATGCCGGCGAACGCCTTCGCCGACGGCTTGCGCGACATGAACATGACCACGTAGCGAGCCAGGTCGTCGGCCACCCCCGCGAACGGGTCGGCCTCCGCGACCTTCGCCAGCTGGGCCTTCGTCCGCACGATCACCGGCACGTCGAAGCCCCACTCGTCCCGGATGGCCGCCTCCACGGTCGCCGCGACCTTGGCTGCCGAGTCGCCCGAGCGAAGCACGGCATTGCCGCTCTGGAGGTGGGTCACCGGATCCTCGTAACCCGCCTCGGCCAGCACCTCGCGCAGGCGCGCCATCGGGATCCGATTGCGGCTGCCGAGGTTGATGCCGCGCAGCAGCGCGACGTGGACGGCCACGGGCTAGCCCACCGAGCGCGCCGGGGCCTCGCCCCAGAGCTGCTCCAGCCGGTAGTACTCGCGCGCCTCCGGCGTGAAGATGTGGACCACGCAGTCGAGGTAGTCGAGCAGGATCCAGCGGGCCTCGCGGTCGCCCTCCACGCGGCGCGGGAGGAGCCCCTCGGAGTCCTTCAGCTCGCGGTAGACGGCGTCCTGGATCGCCTTGGCCTGGCGCTCGGTGTTGCCGCTGCAGATCACGAAGAAGTCCGTGTAGCTCACGATCCCGCGCAGGTCGATCAGGCGGATGTCGATCGCCTTGCGGTCGGAGGCGATCGACGCGACGCGGTCGGCCAGGGCGGCCGCGTCGAGCGTGCTGGTGGTGCCGGCCCCGCTCATGAGGCGGGCGCCGGGGCCGGGACCGCGTAGAGGCCGTTCGACTCGATGTACTCGATCACGCGGTCCGGGACGAGGTAGCGGAGCGGCTTCCCTTCCCTGACCCGGCGCCGCACCGAGGTCGAGGACACCTGCATCAGCGGCATGTCGAGGTAGCGCACGGCGTCAGAGCCCTTCAGGCGCGACAGCTTGATCCCGATCGTGTTGCGCGTGTAGCCCACCCGCTCGACCACGCCCAGCGTGGCCAGCGCGAGCACCTGGTCGGGCTCGTGCCACGTCGCCAGGGACGCCGCCTGGTCGCCGCCCAGCAGCAGGAAGAGCACGTCGTCCGGCGCCGCGTCGCGCACTGCGCGGAGCGTGTCCGAGGTGTACGAGGGACCCTCCCGCTCCAGCTCGGCCCGCGTCGCCTCGAAGCGCTCGTCGCCCTCGATCGCCACCTCGCACATCTCGAAGCGGGCCTCGCGGCCGGGGTCCTCCTCGATCTCGCGATGCGGCGCCTGGCCCGTGGGCACGAACACGACCTTGTCGAGCTCGAGCTGCACGAGCGCCTCCTGCGCGCACACCAGATGGCCGATGTGCGGCGGGTTGAACGCGCCTCCGAGGATGCCTATACGCAAGCCGGCTCTACTCGCGGACCTGGCCGTGGCCCTCGATCACGTACTTGTAGGTGGTGAGCTCGCGCACCCCGATCGGCCCCCGGGCGTGAAGCTTCTGGGTGGAGTTGCCGATCTCGGCACCCATGCCGAACACGCCGCCGTCGGTGAAGCGCGTGGAGGCGTTCACGTAGACGCAGGCGGCGTCCACGCCTTCGCTGAAGGCGCTCGCGGACTCGGTGGAGCCGGTCACGATCGCCTCGGAGTGCCCCGAGCCGTAGCGGTTCACGTGCTCGATCGCCTCGGCGGCCGAGTCCACCACCTTCACGGCCAGGATCAGCGCGTGGTACTCGGTGGCCCAGTCCTCCTCCGTGGCCTCGATCAGCGTGTCGGCCAGCTCGCCGGAGAGCGAGCGGGCGCGGCCGTCCACGCGCAGCTCCACGCCGGACTCCCGCAGCTCGCGCAGCACGCGCGGCAGGAACTCCCCGGCGATGTCGGCATGCACCAGCAGCGTCTCGGCCGCGTTGCACACCGAGGGGCGCTGGACCTTGGCGTTCAGGGTGATGGCCACGGCGTCGTCGAGGTCGGCGCTCGAGTCCACGAACACGTGGCAGTTGCCGGCCGCGGCGTACATCACGGGGACCGTGGCGTGCTCCTTCAAAGCCGCCTTCAGCCCCTCGCCGCCGCGGGGGATGATCAGGTCCACCACGCCGTCCTGGGTGGCGATCTGGCGCAGCTCGTCGCGGTCGCCACCGGTCACGATCGAGATGGCGCCCTCGCGCACGCCCGCGGAGCGCACGGCCGAGGCGGACACCTGCGCGAGCACCGAGTTCGAGTGAGCCGCCGTCGAGGAGCCGCGCAGCACGATCGCGTTGCCGGACTTCAGGCAAAGCGCCGAGGCGTCCACGGTCACGTTGGGCCGCGCCTCGTAGACCACGGCCACCACGCCGAGCGGCACGCGCACGCGGCGCACGTCCAAGCCGTTGTCGAGCCGGTGGCCGTCGATCGTCTCCCCAACGGGGTCGGGCAGCGCGGCGATCGCCCTCACGTCCCGTGCGATGTTCGCCAGCCGGCCGTCGTCCAGCTTGAGCCGGTCGAGCAGGCCCGCGTGCAGTCCTGCGTCCTGGCCGGCCTCCATGTCGCGCGCGTTGCCGTCGAGGATCTCGGCCGAGCGCTGCTCGAGCGCGTCCGCCATGGCATGCAGTGCGGCGTCCTTGGTCGCGCTGTCGAGGCGAGCGAGCTCGCGCGCGGCGTCCCTCGCCTCGGCGCAGACGTCCGCGACGGACTGTGCGGTGGTGGCCATCAGGGCAAGGGTACAGGGCATCAGGACCCCTCCGGGGCCGTGCGCCAGGCCCCGCGACGGCCCAGCGACGGCTCGAGAAGCGGACTCCGCACGTGGCCAGGCGGACCGCGATCAGCCGGTCGTGCGGGGAGCGCAGGCGAATCCGGCCGCTAGTCCAAGACGAAGTAATCCCGGTGCACTGCTTCCTCTGAGGCTCGCGGCAGCAGCTCTCGCAGCTCGGCCGTCTTCATGCCCTTGATCCGGCGCAGCTCCTGCGCGGAATAGTTCACGAGTCCCTTGCCGATCGGCCGCCCCTTCCCGTCGGAAGAGCAGACCTCCACCGCGTCCCCGGCCTCGAACTCGCCCTCCACGTCCACTACGCCCACGGGCAGCAGGCTGGTGCCGCGCTCGCGCAGGGCCCGCTCGGCGCCGCCGTCCACGGTCAGCCGCCCGTGGCTGGGCTTCGCGTACTTCAGCCACAGCTTGAAGCTCGACACGCGGCCGCGCGCCTTTGGGTGGAAGCGCGTGCCGGACTCGCTGCCCGCCATGGCGCGGGCGACCGCGTCGCGCTCCGTACCGTCGGTGATCACCGCGGGGATTCCCGCCGCGGTGGCCATCTCCGCGGCCACCACCTTCGAGCGCATGCCGCCCGAGCCGAGCGGCGAGCTCGACACCCCGATCTCGTAGCCGCCGAGCGCCTCGAAGTCGCTGACCTCCGGGATGCGCTCGGCGCCCGGGTCGCGGTGCGGGTCGGCCGTGTGCAGGCCCTCCGTGTCGGTGAGCAGCACCAGCAAATCGGCGCCCAGCAGGATGGCCACCTGGGCGGCGAGGAAGTCGTTGTCCCCGAACGAGATCTCGTCGGTCGTGGTGGTGTCGTTCTCGTTGATCACCGGCACGATGCGCCAGTCGAGCAGCTTGCGCAGCGTGTGGCGGGCGTTCAGGTAGTGCGTGCGCGCGGACATGTCGAAGAACGTGAGCAGCACCTGGGCGCTCTTCACGCCCCGCGCCGCCAGCAGCTCGTCGTAGGCGCGGTAGAGCTTGCCCTGGCCGACCGCCGACGCCGCCTGAAGCTCCGCCATGGCCGAGGGCCTGACGGGCAGCTCCATCAGCCGCATCCCGCGGGCGATCGCCCCTGAGGTCACGAGCACCAGCTCGTCGCCCTGCTCGTGGCGGGCGGCGGCCTCCTCGCAGACGCCGCGGAGCACGTCCAGGCGTACCTCCCCCGCCGCGTCCGCCACGATGCTGGAGCCGAGCTTGACGACCAGCGTGGCCACGGCCTAGCCGCCGGCGCCGCCGGCCAGCTTCCAGTCGCCGCCTTGCTTCTTCAGGCGAAACAACTGGTCCTGCGTCTGGCCCTGCACGAGGAGCACGGTTCGCACGCGGGCATTGTCCCCCGCGACCTTCGTGCTGGAGATCTTCTTGAGCGTGAGCTTGAAGCTCTTCAGCGACTTCATCTGCTGGTGGCAGGCGTCGCGTGCCTTGCCGCCGGTAGCGCCGGTGCTCTGCTCGAGGAACTGCTGGCTCGCCAGGTGGTCGCAGAACTTGTTTGCGTCGCGCGCGTTGGTGGCCGTCACGAAGTCGCGCACGGTCTGATCGACCTTCTTCTCGTCACTCTCACCGCAGGCGGAGAGGGCGAGCGCGCACAGCGCGGCAACGGCTGGGAGAGCACGTACCACCGGCAGGGACTTCTACCGGAACGGGGCGCCCGGGTCGAGTTCGAAGATCGTGCCGGCGATCTCCACGTCGTCGCCGGCCTCGAAGCCCGCGGCCTGGAGCGCGCGGATCACGCCCATCGCCCGGAGCCGCTCCTCGAGGTAGCGAAGCGCCTCCTCGTTGTCCACGTCGTGGCGGCCCACCAGCCGCTCCACGCGGTCGCCCGCCACCCGGAAGCTGCCGGGCCCCGCTCTCTCGACGTGGAAGGCCTCGCCCTCGCCCGGCCGGTACACGCGGTGCACCGCCACGGCCTCGCGGCCCTCTTCCACGGGGGCGTCCGGTGGCACGTCGCGGAAGATCGCGGCCGCAAGCTCGCGCAGCGCTGTCCCTGTGGCGGCCGAGGTGACCAGCACGTCCTGCACGCTCTCCCCGAGGCGCTCGCGCCACTCCTCCACGGCCTCCACGGCGCGCTGCTCGGGCACCAGGTCGGCTTTCGACAGGCACAGGATGCGCGGCAGGAACGCCAGGCCGCCGCCGTGCTCGCGCAGCTCGCGCTCCACCGAGGCGTGGTTGGCGACGGGGTCGGAGCCGTCGAGCGGCGCAAGGTCGAGCACGTGCACGAGGAGCCGGCAGCGCTCGACGTGGGCGAGGAACTCGTGGCCCAGGCCCGCGCCCTCGCTGGCGCCCTCGATCAGGCCGGGGATGTCCGCGAGCACGAGCTGGCGGTCGTCGACCTCGATCGTGCCGAGCACCGGCTCGATGGTGGTGAAGGGATAGTCGGCCACCTTCGGGCGCGCCCGCGTCAGCGCGGCCAGGAGCGACGACTTGCCCGCGTTCGGCAGCCCGACCAGCCCGGCGTCGGCCAGCAGCCTGAGCCGCAGCTCGAGCATGCGGTCCTCGCCGGGCAGCCCGCGCTCGGCGAAGCGCGGCGTCTGGCGCGTGGCGGTGGCGAACTGCTTGTTGCCCCGGCCGCCCGAGCCGCCGTGCGCCACGACCGCCCGCGCGCCGGGCTCGAGCAGCTCCCAGCGCTCACCGGTCTCGGGGTCCTCCGCGATCGTGCCCGGCGGCACCGGCAGCTCGAGCGCCGCCGGCGAGGCGCCGTGGCGGTTGGCGCCCTGGCCGTGGCCACCGCGGTCGGCCTTGAAGCGCTTGGCGCCGCGGAACGCGGCGAGGTCGCGCAGCGAGCCGTCGCAGACAACCACCACGTCGGCGCCGCGGCCGCCGTCGC
>DAIMGB010000110.1:0-6575 GCA_036724195.1 Thermoleophilaceae bacterium | reverse complement strand
GACTTCCACTATGTGGAGCGACCCCGTGGCCGGGGATATGATCCGCCGCGCCTTGGCCTCCTCCCGGACACGGCGACTGGTCCTAGCCGCCCTAGCCGCCGCGCTGGTCGCACTGCTGGTGCTCGCGCCTGGGGCGTTCGCCGACGCCCTCACCCCGGAGTCCGGCGGCGGCACGCAGAACGCCGAGAGCATCGACACGCTCTACAAGATCGCGCTCTACGTCGCGATCGTGATCTTCCTGATCGTGGAGGGCACCCTGATCTGGTCGCTGGTGCGCTACCGCGCCCGCCGTGGCGGCCCCGAGCCCTCGCAGATCCGCGGCAACACCCCGCTCGAGCTGGGCTGGACGATCGCGGCGGCTCTGATCCTGGTGGTACTCGCCACGGTCACCTTCGTGTACCTCGGCCGGATCGAGAACCCGCCGCCCTCGGATCCGGGCGGCCTCCAGTCGCTGCGCAGCGAGCAAGCCGCGCTGGGGCAGCCCGGGATACCCGGCGGCAAGGGGCTGACGATCCACGTGAACGGGCAGCAGTACCTCTGGCGCTTCGACTACCCGGGCGACCCGCAGCTGTTCAGCTATCACGAGATGGTGGTCCCGACCGGCACGACCATCGCCCTCACGATCACCTCCTCGGACGTGGCCCACTCCTGGTGGATCCCCAAGCTGGGGGGCAAGGCCGACGCGATCCCGGGGCACACGAACGAGACCTGGTTCAAGATCAAGCGCGGCCTGGAGGGCTCCTATGGAGGCCAGTGCGCCGAGCTCTGCGGCTTCGGGCACGCCATTATGCGGGCGCGCGTGCGCGCGGTGACCCCGGCGCGGTTCCAGGCATGGGAGAAGCAGCAGCGCGCCGACATCCAGGCCGCCCAGACGGGGCTGGCGCAACAGCGTTCACAACGAGAGCGAACCGGAGGCGTGCAGTAGTGGAAGCCACGATGATCCCAAGGACCGCCTCCAGCCCCGAGGTGGTGATGCACGGCCTCAGGGACCGCCCGCGCGGCTGGCTCGACTGGCTCACCACCACCGACCACAAGAAGATCGGGATCCTCTACCTGTTCGCCACCTTCGGGTTCTTCATCATCGGCGGAGCCGAGGCGCTGATCATGCGCCTCCAGCTGTTCCAGCCGAACAACACGCTGGTCACGCCGGAGACCTACAACGCCCTCGTGACCATGCACGGCACCACGATGATCTTCCTGTTCATCGTCCCGGTGCTGGCGGGCTTCGCCAACTACTTCGTGCCGCTGATGATCGGCGCCCGCGACATGGCCTTCCCGCGCCTCAACGCGCTCTCGTTCTGGCTGCTGCTGTTCGGCGGCATCGCCTTCTACACCTCGGTCTTCTTCGAGCCGCCGCAGGACGGCTGGACCTTCTACGCCCCGCTCTCCGACGACGCCTACTCGGCCGGCGGCGGCGTGGACGCCTGGATCTTCCTGATCCACCTCACCGGCATCTCGTCGATCCTGGGCGCGATCAACTTCGTGGCGACGATCACCAACATGCGCGCCCGGGGCATGAGCTGGGGCCGCATGCCGCTGTTCATCTGGTCGGTGCTGGTCTACAGCTACCTGCTGATCCTGGCGCTGCCGTCGATCGCCGCGGCGGTCACGATGCTGCTCACCGACCGCCACTTCGGCACCGACTTCTTCGACGCCACCGGCGGCGGGGACCCGATCCTCTGGCAGCACCTGTTCTGGTTCTTCGGGCACCCAGAGGTCTACATCATGATCCTGCCCGTGTTCGGGATGGTCTCGGAGATCATCCCGGTCTTCTCGCGCAAGCCGGTGTTCGGCTACAAGGCGATGGCGGCCTCGCTCGTGGCGATCTCGTTCCTCGGCATGATCGTCTGGGCGCACCACATGTTCACCACGCCCACGCCCACCGTCGTGCTGGCGTTCTTCATGCTCAGCTCGTTCGCGATCGCCGTGCCCACCGGCATCAAGATCTTCAACTGGCTCGCGACGCTGTGGCGCGGCGCGATCGAGTTCAGGGTGGCGTTGATGTACGCCGTGGCGCTGCCGGCGCTGTTCGTGATCGGCGGCATCTCGGGCGTGATCCTGGCCATCTTCCCCGTGGACTGGCAGCTCCAGGACACCTACTTCGTGGTGGCCCACATCCACTACGTCCTGTTCGGCGGCTCGGTGTTCGGGCTCTTCGGCGGGCTCTACTACTGGTTCCCGAAGATGTCCGGCCGGATGCTGTCCGAGTCGCTCGGCAAGGCGTCCTTCTGGACCATGTTCGTGGGCTTCAACCTGACCTTCCTCGTGCAGCACTCGATGGGCCTCTCGGGCATGCCGCGGCGCATCTACACCTACTCGCAGACGCTGCACGTGACCGTCTTCAACGAGATCTCCACGTTCGGCTCGTTCATCCTCGGCATCGGGGTGCTGATCACCGTCGTGAACGTCCTGATCAGCATCAAGCACGGCAAGCGCGCGGGCAACGACCCCTGGCGGGCCAACACGCTCGAGTGGTTCGTCTCCTCGCCGCCCCCGCCCAACAACTTCGACGTGGTCCCCCGGGTGCGCAGCGTCGAGCCGATGAAGGACATCCGGCGGGAGATCGAGGGCGCGGGGCTCGCGGCCGAGACGGTCTCGCAACCGGCGGCGCCGGGCACGTGAACCTGCCGTCGCGCAGCTACCGGCGGCTCGCGGTTGCCACCGCGGTCGCCACCTTCGCGCTGATCATCGTGGGGGGCATCGTCCGGGTCTCCGACTCCGGATTGGGCTGCGGCCCCGGCGGCTCCGGCTTCCACGGCTGGCCGTTCTGCAACGGCGACGTGGTGCCGGGCCTGAACCTGAACTCCGTGATCGAGTACACGCACAGGGCCCTGGCGGGCACCGTGACGATCATGATGTTCTCGCTGGCGGTGCTGGCCTTCCGGCGCCACCGCGCCCAGCGCGGGCTCGTGCGCGCCACTACCGGCGGGTCGCTGCTGATCCTGGTGCAGGCCGCGCTCGGCGGCGCCACCGTCGAGAAGGACCTCCAGCCCGGCCTTGTGGCGGCGCACCTCGGCCTCGCGATGCTGCTGCTGGCGCTTGTGATCTACGTGGTGCGGGCGAGCCGCCCCGAGGTGATCGGCGCGCAGCCGGCCAACGGCGGCCCGCGCTTCCGCGCGCTCGCGGTGGCCGCGTCGGTGGTGGTGCTCTGCACGATCGTGGCCGGCGGCTACATGGCCGGCACTCAGAAGTACGGCCGTCCCGACTACCAGCTCGGCGACGGCGCCCACCACGCCTGCGGCAAGCAGTTCCCCACCTGCAACGGCGGCTTCATGCCCTTTGGCCAGTCGCGGCTGGTGAACATCCACCTCACCCACCGCGCCTTCATGTACCTGGCCTCGATCCTGCTGATCGCACTGGTCGCGCTCGCGCTGCGGCGATGCCCCAGCGCGGGCGTCGTGCGCTGGGCTCAGGTGGTGATCGGCCTGCTGGTGCTGCAGATCCTCGTTGGCGCGCTGAACGTGTGGCTCGACGAGTACGAGGCGCTGATCGTGGTGCACCTGGCGCTCGGCACGCTGCTCTGGGCCTCCTCCGTGGCGCTCACGCTGCAGCTCTATCCGGTCGCGGAGCCGGCGACTGAGCGGGCTCCGCGCGCGAGGGCGGTCGCGGCGTGATCCAAGCCGCCGCCGCCCGCGCGTCCGCCTGGCGCACGGTCGTCTCCGACTACACGGAGATGACCAAGCCGAAGGTGCAGTCGCTTCTCCTCTTCACCACCGTCACGACGATGTACGTGGCCGGCGACCCGTCCGTGGGCCTGGTGGTGCTCACCTGCCTGGGCGGGGCGCTCTCGGCGGGCGGCGCCGGGGCGATCAACCACGCCCTGGACCGCGACATCGACCAGGTCATGAAGCGCACCGCCGACCGCCCCGTGGCGAGCGGACGGGTGTCGCCCGCCGCGGCGATCGTGTTCGGCGTCCTGCTGGGCTGCGCCTCCTTCGCGCTTCTTGCGCTGACCGTGAACCCGCTGGCCGCCGTGCTGTCGATGTCCGGTCTGCTGGGCTACGTGCTCGTGTACACGCTCTGGCTGAAGCGCACGACGCCGCAGAACATCGTGATCGGCGGGGCAGCGGGCGCCGTGCCGCCGCTCGTGGCATGGGCCGCCGTGACCGGCTCCCTCTCGGGCACCGCGATCTACCTGTTCGCCATCGTCTTCTTCTGGACCCCGCCCCACTTCTGGTCGCTCTCGCTTCTGATGAAGGACGAGTACGCGAAGGCCGGCGTGCCCATGCTCCCGGTGGTGCGCGGCGAGGCCGAGACCCGCCGCCAGATCCTGCTCTACACGGTGCTGCTCTACGCGGTCACCCAGCTGCCCTTCTGCGCCGGCGGCTTCGGGGTCATCTACCTGGCCTGCTCGATTCCCCTGGGCGCCCTCTTCATAGCCGGCGCGGTGATGCTGGCCCGCAGGCCGAGCCGCCGCACGGCCCTGCGCCTCTACCTCTTCTCACTGGCCTACCTCGCGCTGCTGTTCGCCGCGATGGTGGCCGACGCGAAGCTCTAGTCCGCGCGCTGGCGCTCGAACTCGCGGTCGAGCATGAAGGGGTCCACCTCGAGGCCCTGGTCGGCGCGGATCACGTGCATGACCGCGTTGATCAGCGCCAGGTGCGTGAACGCCTGCGGGAAGTTGCCGAGATGGCGGCCCGAGTGCGGCTCGATCTCCTCGGCGTAGAGCTGCAGCGGGCTGGAGTAGCCCAAGAGGCGCTCGCATAGGTCGCGGGCCCGGTTCACCTCGCCGATCTCCACCAGGGCCGAGACCAGCCAGAAGGAGCAGATCGTGAACGTGCCCTCCTCGCCGCTCAGGCCGTCGTCGGCCGCCTGGTCGACCTTGTAGCGCAGCACCAGCCCGTGCACGGTCAGCTCGTCGGCGATCGCCAGCACGGTCTTCTTGATGCGCTCGTCGTCGGGCGGGAGGAAGCGCACCAGGGGCAGCAGGAGCACCGAGGCGTCGAGCGCGTCCGTGTCGTAGTGCTGGCAGAAGACGCCGCGCTCGTCCACGGCGTTCTCGCACACGTCCGCCTTGATCTTGTCGGCCACCGACTGCCAGCGGGCGGCGTGATCCAGCTCGTCGCGCAGCTCGGCCAGGCGGGCGCCGCGGTCGCACGCCACCCAGCAGAACATCTTCGAGGAGGTGAAGTGCTGCGGCTTGCCGCGGATCTCCCAGATGCCGTGGTCGGGGTGGTCCCAGTTCTCGATCGCGGCCTCGACCTGGCGCACGAGGATCGGCCAGATCCGGTCCGGCAGGTGGTCGCGCGACTTGGTGTGGAGGTAGAAGGAGTCGAGCAGGGCGCCCCAGACGTCGTGCTGGTCCTGGTTGTAGGCCCCGTTTCCGATCCGCACCGGCCGTGCGCCCTCGTAGCCCGAGAGGTGGTCGAGCGTCTCCTCGGGCAGCTCGTCCTCGCCGTCGATGCCGTACATGATCTGGAGCTGGTTCTCCTCCGCCTCGGCCACGTCGGCGATGAAGTAGAAGAAGTCGTTGGCCTCCCAGTCGAAGCCCAGCGTGTAGAGCGCCCAGAGCATGAAGGTGGCGTCGCGGATCCAGCTGTAGCGGTAGTCCCAGTTGCGCTCGCCGCCCGGGCTCTCGGGCAGCGACGTGGTGGCGGCCGCGACCAGCGCCCCGGTGGGCGCGTAGGAGAGGCCCTTCAGCGTGAGCGCGCTGCGCTGGAGGTGTGTGCGCCAGGGGTGGTCGGGGAAGTCGCCATGTTCGAGCCAGTGCTGCCAGTGGTGCGCGGTCCAGACGAGCTTCTCGTAGGCCTCCTCGACCGACTTCGGCGGCGGGTGCTTCGACCAGCTCAGCGCCACGAAATGCTGCTCGCCCTCCTTCATCAGCGTCCGGGCGGTCGCGCGCGGGCCCTCGAAGCCCAGGTTCAGGTCGGTGGTCAGGCCCAGCTCGACATCCACGCCCTCGGACCGGCCGATCGCCTCGTGGTAGCCCTCCCCCGCGTACTCCCACTCCGCGGCCTTGCGGCCGTAGTCGAAGCAGGGCTCGCAGTCCAGCAGCAGCTGCACCTCGCCGTTCACGCAGCGCACCGTGCGTAGCAGCACGTGGTCGGCGTCGTAGTCGGTGGGCGAGCGCCGGTGCGTGCGAGAGCGGTCGTCCTTGTGGTGCCAGGGGCCCATCAGCAGCACGTCGCGCACGATGATCCAGCCGCCGCGGGTGCCCCAGCTCGTCTCCAGCACCATCGTGCCGGGCAGGTAGCGGCGCGCGGCCGGCACCTCCACGTCGGCGGGCCCGAGCCGGAAGATGCCCGCGTCGCGGTCGAGGATCGCGCCGAACACGCTCGGCGAGTCGAAGCGCGGCAGGCAGAGCCACTCCACGTTGCCGCTCGGGGCCACAAGAGCGCCGGTCTCGCAGTCGGACAGGAAGGCGTACTCGGCGATCGGCGGGAAGGCGCTGGCGCCGACGCCGTCGGCCACCCACTCCTTCACCCGCGGGCCCCACCGGGGTCGAGGCGGGCGGCGGCCGCCGCGTCGGCCAGCACGGTGAGCGTGCCCGGCTCGGGCCGCACGAGGCTGCCCGGCGCGCGCGGGTCCGGCGGGCCGGCGAAGGCGCGGGCCATGGCGTCCGCCTTGTCCTCGCC
>DAIMGB010000109.1:0-6643 GCA_036724195.1 Thermoleophilaceae bacterium | reverse complement strand
TCCTTGCCACACGCACGCACCCGCCGCGAGCCATCTAGCATCGCGCTCCGTATGGAGCCGCGCAGCACTCAGCCCCGTCGCCGGGGCGGTCTTCTCGCTGCGGCTGTCCTCGGCTGCGGCCCTCGCGGGCTCGAGCATGCGGAGGCTCTGCTGAAGCTTGACGGCGTCGAGTTGGCGGGCGTCGCGGATATCGATGAGGAACGGCGTCAGACGGTCTCGTCGCGCGTCGGCGTGCCCGGCTACGCCGGTTTTGGCGAGCTGCTCGAGGGCGCGATGCCGGAGCTGCTCGTGATCGCTGTTCCTCCCGCGGGCCGGGTCTCGCTCGTGGAGGAGGCGGTCGGCTCCAGTGTGCGAGGCATCGTCGTGGAGAAGCCGTTCGCTTTGCGGCTGTCGGAGGCGGAGCGGATGGCGGAGGTGTGTGAGGCCGGTGGGGTGCTGCTCGCCGTCTGTCACCAGCTGCGGTTCTGCCCCGAGTTCGTGGAGCTGCGGGGGGCGGTGGAGGCGGGTGAGCTCGGGGAGGTCAGGCTGATCCAGGCGTCGGCGTTCGGGAACCTGCTCGACCAGGGGCCGCATCTGATCGACGCGGCGCGCTGGATGGTGGGCGATCGGCGGGTGCTGTCGGTCATGTCTCAGCGAGGGGACGCGGCGGTGGCGGGATTGCCGGAGGAGAGGCGGCCGCCGGCGGGGGCGGCGCATCCGGCGCCGCCGTGGATGACGCATCACCTGACGTTCGAGGGCGGGGCGCGTGCGGTCGTCGAGACCGGCGCGCTGTACCAGCGTGGCACGAGCTTTGATGACGAGTGGCTGCAGAAGCGGCTCACCGTCGTGGGTACCGAGGGCTTCGGCGAGGCGCAGTCGGCGGCGGGCGGCCGGATCGTGAGCGCCTCGGGGTCGCGGCGGCTCGAGGGGAGCGTCGACTCCTACCTGGCGGCCACCGGTGCGCTCCATGCGGAGCTGCGGGACGCGCTGCTCGACGTCGCGTCGCACCGGACGGCCGCGTGCGTCGCCATGGGCAGCCTGGAGGCCGTCATCGCCTGCGCCCAGAGCGCCGTGGACGGCGACGCCGCGCAGCTCCCGCTCGACCGCGGGCGCGACCCGGTCGCGGAGCTCGCCGGCGCGGCGAGGCCAGAGCGGCGCCCCTCCGCCACGGCCGCGCCGCGGGCGAACGAGGCCGCCGTCTCGGTGATCGTGCCGCTGCCCGACCACCGCGGCTACGCGCTCGACTGCGTTCGCAGCTGGCTGGATCAGACCGCGGCCGAGAGCTACGAGCTGCTGGTGATGGCTGACGGCAGCGAGCCGGAGCTCGAGCAGCGCGTCCGGCCGCTGCTTCGCCCGGGCGACCGGTTGATCACGGAGGCGGGCGCCCACGAGGCGCGGCTCTACGACCTCGGTGCAAGCGCCGCCGGCTCCGAGCTGCTCCTGTTCACCGAACCCCACTGCATCGCCGAGCCGCGCACCCTCGACGAGCTGCTGCGCTTCCTCGCCACCAGCGACTACGACGGCGCCTGCCTCCGCAGCCTGAACATTTCCTCGACGCCGATGGCACGTATGGAAGGGCGGTTCTTCGACGAGGGCTTCGCGGAGTGGTCCAAGGAAGGACACTGGTGCAAGGTGATCCTGCGTGGCTTCGCGGTGCGCCGCGAGGCCTACGAGGCAGCCGGTGGCTTCGACCACCGCTACCGGCGCTTCTCGGAGTTCGCCCTGGGCGCCCGGCTCCACGCCCAGGGCAGGCGGATCGGCTACGCGGCGGGCGCCGCGGTTCGCCACGCCAACGCCGCCAGCCTGAGCCACAACAGCGGCGCCATCGTGGACTTCGCACTTGGCGAAGCCGCCTTTCGCCGGGACCACGAGCGAGCATTCTGCGAGCGCTACTTCGGGCCGGCGCCCGAAGCCCGCGAGCGCCACGCGCTCGACGCCCCCGCTGCGCGGGCGGCCAGCCTCACGGCGATCCGCAACCTGGGTCGTCGCAGCGTCTGGCGGCAACGGGCAGCCCTGCGCGGCGCGCTGGCCGCGCTCGGTCGCTACGGGCCCACGGCGGTGCTCGGACCCCGGCCGCGGCTCTGGAGGGCGCGCGCCGAGGTCGCGTCGGCAAGGGCCCGCTGCCTGCTCTGGCGCGCGCGTGACGAGCGTCTGTACCCGGCCTTCGCCGAAGGGTGGAACCGGGTGGGCTACCTCACCCGGCTCGAGTACGCGGCGGCGAAGGTCGGAGACCCTCGTCCGATCGACCCCGCAGGCCGCTTCGCGATCGACGAGCTGCCGGAGGAACGCCTGCTCGGATTCCACCAGCCAGAGACGCTCGACGGAAACGTCTTCCGGTGGTCTCGTGGGCTCGCCTCCGTCGAGCTGCCGATGGCGGGGGCCCGGCGGATCCGACTACTGACCGTGCCGGCCCGGCCGGGCGACGCCCAGCTCTGCCAGTGGGTGTTCCTCGGCGACCGGCGGCTCCCTCCGAGCGCGGTCGGCCTCGGCCCGGAAGGAATCACCATCGACCTGGACGCGGCCGGCGTGCGGCCGCAAGGAGAGGAGCGCCTCACCTTCACCTGCGCGCCGCTGAGCGGAAGGTGGGCGCCGCGCGACGATTCCCGCGAGCTCGGGCTGCCGGTGCGAGCCATCGAGCTGGATTAGCGCGCTAGGACGCCCAACTAAACTGTCGCGCGTGCAGGAGATGGTGATCTATGGGGTCAGCTTCGACATGGTCGGCAAGCAGCCGATCGTGCTCCTGAAGACCCGGGAGGGCAACAAGTTCCTGCCGATCTGGATCGGCCATCCCGAGGCCGCGGCCATCCTCATGAAGCTCCAGGGGGCCAACACGCCGCGCCCGATGACGCACGACCTGATCAGCGAGATGCTGTCCGAGCTGGAGGTCAACTGCACCAAGGTGTCGGTCACCGAGCTGCGCGAGAACACCTTCTACGCGGCGGTCACGCTCCAGCTGAACGGGCGCGAGATCGAGATCGACTCGCGGCCCTCCGACGCGCTCGCGCTGGCCGTCCGCACCGGCGCGCCGATCTTCGCCGCCGAGGACGTGATCACCGAGTCCGCGATCGAGTTCGAGCACGAGGTCGAGGACCAGGAAGAGGTCGTCGAGAAGTTCAAGGACTTCCTGGACAGCGTCTCGCCGGAGGACTTCGCGGCTGGAGAAGGCGAAGAAGAGGAGCCCTAGCCGGCTCCGGGCGCCGCGGCGCCCTGCAGCGCCAACTCCAGCACCCGCCCCACCAGCTCGTCGAAGCCGATTCCCGCCGCCTCTGCCGCCTGGGGCAGCAGGCTTGTCTCCGTCAGGCCCGGGATCGCGTTCGCTTCGAGCACCCAGAGGTCGCCGGCTTCGTCGAGCATCAGGTCCACGCGGCCGAAGCCCGCGCAGCCGAGCAGGCGGAAGGTGCGCATGGCCAGCTCCTGGGCACGCTCCGCGGCGTCGCCGGGAAGGTCGGCGGGGCAGGCGAAGTCGGTGCGGCCGATCTGGTAGCGCGACTCGAAGTCGTAGAAGTCCTCCTCGCGCGGGATGGCCTCGACCACGGGCAAGGGATCGTCGCCCAGGATCGACACAGCCAGGTCGCGGCCCGCCACGTGGCGCTCGAGCAGCACCCTGCTGTCGTAGGAGAACGCGGACACGAGCGCGCCCGGCACGTCGTCCCCCGTGCGCGCGAAGCGGATGCCGAGGGCCGAGCCGCCGCTGGCCGGCTTGACGACGATCGGGAAGTCCAGGCGCTCCTCCATCGCCGGCAGCGCCTTGGCGGCGCCGAGCTCGCGGAAGGCCGTCTCGCTGAATGCGAAGAACTCGGGCGTCGGAATGCCGGCCTCTCCCATGAGGTGCTTCGCCAGGACCTTGTCAGAGGCGCGCGTGCAGGCGAGCACGCCGGAGCCGGTGTAGGGGATGCCGGCGATCTCGAGCAGTTCCTGCACGGTGCCGTCCTCGCCGTCGCGGCCGTGCAGCGCGACGAACGCGACGTCGGCCTCGGCGGCGCGCAGCTGCTGGACCAGATCGATGCCCGCGTCGATCGGGGTGACCTCGTGGCCGAGCCGCTTCAGCGAGTCCTGCACGCGCGCGCCGGAGCGAAGCGACACCTGGCGCTCGAACGAGCGCCCGCCCTTGAGGACGGCGACGCGGCTCAAATCCCGGACCGCCGCGCGCGCTCCTCGCGCGACGGCATGGGAAGCACACGGGCGTCGCCCGGGTCCGGCGCCTCGCTCGGCTCCAGGCTGCGCTCGGCAGGCGCGGCCTCCATCTCGCCGGTGAGCGTGCCGTAGAGAGCCACCTGCTCCTTGATCACCTCGCCGAGCCGCCGGACGCCCTCGCGGATGTCCTCGTCGGAGCAGGCTGAGAAGTTCAGGCGCATCGAGTTGTGGCCGCGGCCATCGAGGAACGCTGCCGCGCCCGGCACGAACGCCACGTTCTCGCGCAGCGCACGGGCCAGCAGGTCGGTGGTGTCGATGAAGTCCGGCAGGGTGGCCCAGATGAACAGGCCTCCGCTCGGGCGCGTCCACTCGGCCTGGGGCGGGAAGTGGTCGGCCAGCGCGTCGAGCATCGTGTCGCGGCGCGAGCGGTAGAGCTCGGTCAGGTCGTGCACGTAGTCGCGCCAGCGGCTTCCCTCGAAGTAGGCCTCGACCATCAGCTGCGAGAGCGTGGACGTGCAGAGGTCGGTCCCCTGCTTCCCGAGGTTGATCTTCTCGAGCACCGGCGGGGGCGCCGCGACCCAGCCCAGGCGGATCCCGGGGGAGAGGATCTTCGAGAAGGTGCCGAGGTACATCACGTACACGCCGCCGTCGAGCGAGTAGAGGGTGGGCAGGGGCTCGCCCTCGTAGCGCAGCAGCCCGTAGGGGTTGTCCTCCAGCACCAGCAGCTCCCGCTCGTGCGCGACCTCCACGAGGCGCTTGCGCCGCGGCGCCGACATCGTCACGCCCGCCGGGTTCTGGAAGCTCGGCACGGTGTAGATGAACTTGGGCCTGCGCCCCTCGCGCTCCAGCCGGTCGAGCGTCTCCTCGAGCAGGTCCACGCGCATGCCGTCGGCGTCCATGTCGATCTGAACCAGGTCGGCTTCGTAGGACGAGAAGGTCGGGACGGCGCCGGGGTAGGTGGGGCCCTCCGCCACGATCACGTCGCCGGGATCCACGAGCGTCTTGCTGACGAGGTCGATCACCTGCTGCCCCCCCGTGGTGACCACGAGGTCCTCCGGATCGAGGCGCATGTCCTCGGCTGCCATCACCTCGGCGATGCACTGCTTGGTGCCCTCGAGCCCGTCCGTGGGCCCGTACTGGAGCGCCCTCGCGCAGGACTCCCTGGCAATCCGTTGGGTGATTGCGGCGAACGTGTCGGGCGGGAAGGTGCTGGTGTCGGGCAGGCCGCCCGCCATCGAGATCACCTCGGGCCGGGCGGTCACCGCCATCAGGTCGCGCATGGCCGACGACTTCATGACCTTCGTGCGCTCGGCGAACAGGCCCGCGTAGCGCTCCAGGTCGCGTGAGATGCTCACGAGAGAAGCTTCGCCTCCGGAGGCGTCTGCCCTGCCGGTATCGTCATGCGCCCGCAGGCTACCGACCCGCGACAGCCGCCACGAGCCTCTTCCTCGACATAGGCCAGGGTGCCGGCCTGGCCGGCGCAGCCGGGGTCCGGCCCTTCCTCCCGCCACTCCTGGCGGGTGCGCTCGCCCGCGGCGACATCGGGATCGACTTCGACGGGACCGAGTGGCACTTCCTGGAGTCCCCGGCCTTCCTGCTGGCAGTATTCGCCCTGGCCGTGCTCTGGTACGGGCTGGAACGTTCGGGACCGAACCGACTCGCGGAGCGCGCGGCCGCCGTGCTGGGCCTGACGCTCGGGGCGTTGCTCTTCGCGGGCTCGCTGGCCGAAGGGGGTCACGAGGGTTGGCCCGGGATCGTGGCCGGTGTGGCCTGCGCCGCGCTGGCGTGGCTGAGCGTGGGCGGCCTGCTTTCGCGTGCCGCCGAGCGGCTTCGCCGTGCCGGGGGCGACGGAGGGCTGCTCGGCCTCTACGCCGAGGCCACCGCGCTGCTGCTGGCCGGGCTCGCGATCCTGCTCCCGCCGGTGGGCCTCCTCGCGCTCGTCGCCTTCGTCGTGCTGCTGGTGCGCTCGCGCGGCGAGGACGAGCGCAAGTACGCCGGGCTGCGGATCCTGCGGTGAGCCCGCCGCGCAAGCTCGTGCTGGCGGTCATCGACTCGCTCAAGCCGGACATGCTCGACCTCGCCATCGAGCAGGGCCGCGCCCCGGCGCTGAAGGCGCTGCGCGACAACGGCGTCTACGTGCGCGACTGCGTGTCGACCTTCCCGTCGGTGACCCCGGTGGCGTCGGCCACGATCGCCACCGGCGCGCGGCCAGGCGACCACCACATCCCCTCGATGAACTGGTACCACCGCGGCGAGGAGCGCTACGTGGAGTACGGCTCGTCGATGGCCGCCACGCGCGCCTTCGGGATCGTGCGCTCGCTCTACGACACGGTCTACAACATGAACATGGCTCACCTGAGCCGCGCCCGCCAGACGGTCTTCGAGCACCTGGACGACGCCGGCCTGCGGACCGCCTGCACCACCTACCTGATCTACCGTGGCCGCTATCGCCACGAGCCTTCGGGTGACAGCGTGTACCGGCGCATCGCCGAGGCCGCGCAGTTCCGCCACCCGGTCTACGGCCCGCAGG
>DAIMGB010000108.1:0-6668 GCA_036724195.1 Thermoleophilaceae bacterium | reverse complement strand
GGCTCGTTCAGGTTGCCGCACTTGGGCGACTGCACGCACGACGGGCAGCCGGCCCGGCAGGGGCACTCCGAGATCAGCCGCAGCGCGTCGCCCACGAGCGTCTCGAAGCGCTCGTAGCCCACGCGGGTGATCCCCACGCCGCCGGGGTGGCCGTCGTAGATGAAGATCGTCGGGCGGCCGGTCTGGTGGTGGAAGGCGGTGGACAGGCCGCCGATGTCCCAGCGGTCGCACATCGCGATCAGCGGCAGCACGGCGATCTGGCCGTGCTCGGCCGCGTGCAGCGAGCCCTGCAGGACCTCGAGGGGAAAGTCCTCCGCGAGGAACGGCTGCGGCAGCTCGTACCAGAGCGCCTGGGTCACGAAGTCCTGCTCGGGCAGGTCCAGCGTGAGCAGGTCGAGCACCTCGTGGTCGGACACGCGCTTGCGCTGGTAGGCCACGACCTGCTCGGTCACCGACACGACCCCGAAGGACAGCTCCATGCCGCCCACCTCGCGCCGCTCGCGGAGCTCTTCGATGTAGGTCTCCGACTCCTTCTTCGGTTGCGTGTACCAGTCGCCGGTGAAGGGCTCCACCACGGCCCGCCGGCCGCGCAGGTCCAGGTCGCGCACCTCGTAGGCGGCGCCCATGTGCAGGTACACGGCGCCGGGGTGGACGGCCGAGTGCGCGCGGGCCGACTCCACGCTGCCGATCAGCTCGCCGCCCTCCGACTCGACGATTGCCACCGAGTCGGGCGAGGCCGAGCGCAGCGCGATGTCCCCGGCCGGGTAGCCGGGGCCGCGCGGCAGGTAGCGCCCGCCGCGCTCGCGCAGGCGGCCGAGCTTCACGAGCCGCTGCGCGCCCTGCTCCCAGCGCGGCCCGAAGGCGTCCGCGTCCTCGCCTGAGAGCGGCAGCTCGTACGCGGCCGCGGCCAGGTGGGAGAGGTGGATCTCCTCGGACTCGTGGTCGAGGATCGCCGCCTCCACGGGGCGCTCGAGGAAGTCGTCGGGGTGGCGGCAGAAGAACTGGTCGAGCGCGTCCTCGCCGGCCACGTACATCGCCAGACCGGGCGCGCGGCGGCCGGCGCGGCCCCACATCTGCCGCAGGCTCGCCACGGTGCCGGGGAACGTCACACAGAGCGCGGCGTCGAGGTCGCCGATGTCGATGCCCAGCTCCAGCGCGTCGGTGGCCACCACGGCCAGCAGCTCGCCCTCGGCCAGCCGCCGCTCGAGCTCGCGGCGCTGAGCCGGGGTGTAGCCGGCGCGGTAGGGGGCGATCCGCTCGGCCAGGTCGGCGCGGCCGCGATCCTCGAGGCGCAGCTTGGTGAAGCGCTGGATCAGCTCCACGCCGCGGCGCGACTTCAGGAAGCAGATCGTCCTGACCTCGCGCTCCACCAGCTCGGCCAGCAGGCCGGCCGCCTCCGACAGCGCCGAGGCGCGCTTGCCTAGCGCCTCGTCCACGAGCGGCGGGTTCCAGATGGCCACCTGGCGCTCGGAGTGGGGCGCACCGTCGCGATCGACCAGCTCGAAGTCGAGCCCGGTCAGCCTCGTGGCGAGCTCCGAGGGGTTGCGGATCGTGGCGCTGGTGAGCACGAAGCGCGGCTCGGTCCCGTAGGCGCGCGCGAGCCGGCGCAGCCTGCGCAGCACGTTCGCCACGTGCGAGCCGAACACCCCGCGGTACACGTGCGCCTCGTCCACCACGACCCAGGCCAGGTTGGCCAGCACGTCGCCCCAGCTCTTGTGGTTGGGCAGCACGCCCACGTGGAGCATGTCGGGGTTGGTGAGGATCAGGTTCGAGCGCTGGCGGATGGCGCGGCGGTCGTCCTTCGGCGTGTCGCCGTCGTAGATCGCGTGGCGCAGGAACTTCCCGCCGAGCTGGGACAGCTTGCGAGCCTGGTCCTGGGCGAGCGCCTTGGTGGGGTAGAGGTAGAGCGCGCGGGCGCTCGGGTCGCTGGCGAGGGTGTGCAGCACGGGCAGGTTGAATGCCAGCGACTTGCCGCTGGCGGTGCCGGTGGTCACGATCGTGTGGCCGCGCATCGCGGCCTCGAGCGTGTCGGCCTGGTGCGACCAGAGCGCCTCGACGCCGGTGTTGTCGAGCGCCTGGCGCAGGGCGGGGTGGAGCTCTCTCGGGACCGGCGTCGAGTAGCCGGGCTTGGCGGGCTCGTCCCTGGTGGCCACCAGCTCCTCGTCGCCGCCCTCGGCGAGGACGGCGTCCCAGGGATGCTCGGTGCGCACGGCCTCGGCCACCGGCCCATGGTAGGCGCCGCCCTCCCCTTGCCAAGATAGGTCGCCTTGATCCGCACCTTCCATCACTCGGACTTTCCGCTCGAGCTGTTGCGCGAGCGAAAGCGGGCGCCGGTCACGGTGGTGCTGCCCGCGCGCGAGGTGGCCGACACGATCGGGCCGATCGTGGAGCGGTTGCTCGGCCTGGGCGACCTGGTCGACCAGCTGCTGGTGGTGGATGCGGGCTCGGGCGACGGCACGGCGGAGATCGCGGCCGGGCTGGGCGCCGAGGTGCGCCAGGAGGCCGAGCTGCTGCCGCAGTTCGGGCCGCCGAGCGGCAAGGGCGACGCGATGTGGCGCGCGCTGTCGGCCGTCCGCGGCGAGATTGTGGTCTTCCTCGACTCCGACACGCGCGAGTTCTCGGAGCACTTCGCCACCGGCCTGATGGGGCCGCTCGTCTGCCACGACGAGCTGAGCCTCGTGAAGGGCTTCTACCGGCGGCCCTTCACCACGCCGGATGGGGCGAGCCACCCGGACGGCGGCGGCCGCGTAACAGAGCTGACCGCCCGGCCGCTCCTGAGCGCCTTCTATCCCGACCTGGCCGGCTTCGCGCAGCCGCTGGCCGGCGAGCTGGCGGCCCGCCGCGAGCTGCTCGTGCAGTTGCCGTTCGCCACCGGCTACGCGGTGGAGATCGCGATGCTGCTGAACGCGCGCGACCTGCTGGGCGGCACGGACGGCATGGCGCAGGTCGACCTCGACGTGCGGCTCAACCAGCACCAGCCGCTTTCGGAGCTCGGGCCGATGGCCTACGGGGTGCTCACCGTGGTGCTGGAGCGCCTGCGGAGCGAGGGGCGCCTGAGCGACGGCCCCACGCCGCCGCTGCAGACGGCCGACGGCCGGCTGGTGGTGGTCGACCCGGCCGAGCGCCCGCCGCTGCAGAGCGTCGGCAGCCACGCCTAGCCCGCGATGCCGCTGCGCTGCGTCTACACCGACCTCGACGGCACGCTGCTCGGGCGCGGCGGCTCGCTGTTTCGCGACGGCGACGGCGCCTTCACGCTGCTGCCCGGCCGGGCGCTCGAGGCCTGCCACCGCGCGGGCGTCGAGGTGGTGATCAAGTCCGGGCGCCGCAAGGCCCAGGTGATGGAGGACGCGCGGCTGATCGGCCAGACCTCGTACATCTACGAGCTGGGCGCCGGGCTCGTGATCGATGGCGAGGAGACGCTCCTGACCGGCGACCTCAGGCCCGAGGAGGGCCGCAGCGTGCACGACCAGATCGAGGAGTCGGGCGCCCCCGCGCTGCTGCTCGGGCGCTTCGAGCTGGAGCACCACGAGCCCTTTCACACCGGGCGCCAGGTCACGCACCTGTTCCGCGGCCGCGTGGACGTGCGCGAGGCGAACGAGCTGCTCGAGGCCGAGGGCCACGGCGGGCTGCGCCTGGTGGACAACGGTTCGAGTGCCTACCACCTCGTTCCGGCGGGAACCTCGAAGGCGAACGCGGTGGCCGCCCACATGCGCGCCCGTGAGTACAGGCCGGAGGAGTGCATCGGCGTCGGTGACTCGCGCGAGGACCTGGAGGTCGCGAAGGTCGTCGGCCGCTTCTTCCTCGTGCGAAACGCCGAGGTCTCGGGAGAGGGCGCCGAGGTCACGGAGTCCGGCTACGGCGAGGGCTTCTACGAGGCGGTCATCCGCTCGCTTGCGGAGGCGTAGGGTTGACGCCCATGGTCAGCGCCGAAGACGCCGTCAACGCGATCAACGACGTCTCCGGCGCACACGCGGGCCACCGCGCCGCGCACGCAAAGGGAACGCTGCTCAGCGGCAGCTTCACCGCCACGCCCGAGGGCGCCGCCCTGACGCGCGCGGCGCACATGCGCGGCGAGCCGGTGCGCGCGACGGTGCGCTTCTCGAACGGCGGCGGCGACCCCGGCATCCCCGACTACGCGCGCGAGGCGCGCGGGATGGCGGTCAAGCTCTACCTGCCGGACGGCTCGAAGACAGACGTCGTCTCGCTCTCGAGCCCGTGCTTCTTCGTGCGCACGCCCGAGGACTTCCTCGACTTCACGCGGCTGAGAAAGCCCGACCCCGAGACGGGCCAGCCCGACATGGAGAAGCTCGGCGAGTGGCTGGGCAGGCACCCCGAGGCCGGGCCCGCGATCCAGGCCGCCGTGGGCACTTCGCCGCCGGCGAGCTACGCCCAGGTGGCCTACAACGGCATTCACTCGTTTCGCTGGACCGGGGAGGACGGCGAGGCGCGTTGGGTCAGGTACCGCTGGCAGCCCGAGGCCGGCGAGGCCTCGCTCGAGGACGAGGAGGCCCGCGCGCTCGGCAAGGACTACCTGCAGACGGAGATCCTCGAGCGGCTGCCCGTTGCCTTCAGGCTGAAGGTCCGGATCGCGGAGGACGACGACCCGATCGACGACCCCACCGCCATCTGGCCCGACGAGCGCGAAACCGTCGAGGCCGGCCGCCTGGAGCTGACCGGCCCGGAGACCGAGCGCGAGCGCGACGGCGACATCCTCGTGTTCGACCCCACCCGCGTCACGGACGGCACCGAGACCTCGGGTGACCCGATTCTGCTCTTCAGGCCGAAGGCCTACTCGGTGTCCGTGGAGCGCCGCAGCGGCGCTCCCGCGCCGACTGCGTAACCTGGGCGCCATGTGTAGAAACATCCGCACCCTTCACAACTTCGAGCCCCCAGCCAACGAGGACGAGATCCGCGCCTCCGCACTGCAGTACGTGCGAAAGATCAGCGGTTTCACGAAGCCGTCGCAGGCGAACGCCGAGGCGTTCGACCGCGCGGTGGACGCCGTGACAGCGATCTCGACCGAGCTGCTGGACTCCCTGGTCACCTCGGCACCGCCGAAGGACCGCGAGGAAGAGGCGGCGAAGGCGAAGGCCCGAAGCGCCGCACGCTACGCGGCGGCCTAGCGCCCGCCCCCGAGGGGGGTGTGTGTGACGAGTTTGCGTCGCTATGCGGTGGAAACTCGTCGAGCACCCTGGTCCCGGCCGAGCCCGGCCCCTTACCCAGCCAATTCCCGCCCAGCCGCCTCCAGCTCTTCAGGGGACCCCGCCTCGCGCACCGAGGCCAGGTCCAAAATCCGCGCCTTGAACGGCTCCAGGTCGTCCTTGCCCACCACCGCGTGGCACGTCACGCCCGACTGCCGGCAGCGCGTGGCCACCTCCCCGACGATCTTTCCCTGCAGGGTCTGGTCGTCCAGGCGGCCCTCCCCCGTCACTACGTACGCGGCCTCGCGCATCCGCTCGTCGAAGCCGATCGCGTCGAGCACGTAGGGCGCGCCCGGCACGAGGCGGGCGTTGCGGAAGGCGTAGAGCCCGCCTGACAGCCCGCCGGCCGCGCCGGTCATCGGCTCGCCGCGCGGGTCGCGCGGGGCACGCGAAGCCAGCTCGTCGAGTCGCTTCTCCAGCCGCTTCACCATCGCGGCGTCGGCGCCCTTCTGCGGCCCGAACACCGCCGGGGCCCGCTCCCACGGAGTCCGGACGTCGCACAGCACCTCGAGCGCGGGTGAGACGCCGGCGTCGTCGAGGGCCTCCACGGCGCCCGCTCCGCCGTCCGTGGTGGCCGAGCCGCCCACACTCACGATCACCTTCTCCGCCCCGGCACGCGCGGCCTCCACTATCAGCTCCCCCGTCCCGTAGGTCGACGCGGCCCAGGCGTCGCGCTCGGCCTCGCCCACCAGCTTCAACCCGCTGGCCTGTGCCATCTCCACGACCGCGCTGCCGTCTGGCAGCAGCGCCCAGGCGGCCTCGACCTCGCGCCCAAGCGGGTCCGGCACCCGCGCGCTGCGGCGCTCGCCCCCGAGCGTGGTGAGCAGCACGTCAATCGTGCCCTCGCCGCCGTCGGCCACGGGAAGCTCGATCGCCTCGCGGCCGGCGGCGCGCAGCCCACGCGCGATCGCCGCGGCGACCTCGACCGCGTCCATCGTGCCCTTGAAGGAGTCGGGCGCTACCAGGACGGGCCGGCTCAACCGGCCACCGCGTCCGAGAAGGCGCGCTCGGCCTCCTCGCCGTGCACGGCGAACACGATCCGCTCCAGCGAGCCCTCGTGCGAGCGCGCCGCGCCCACCATGATGCGCGCCGCCTCGTCGAGCGGGAAGCCGCCCACGCCGGTGCCGAACGCCACCAGCGCCAGCGACTTCGCGCCCAGCTCCTCGGCCTTGTCGAGTGTCGAGCGCGTGGAGCGCTCGATGATCTCCGCCGAGGTCGGACCGCCCAGCTCCATCGTGGCGGCGTGGATGACCCAGCGCGCCGGCATGTCCCCGGCGCTGGTCTCGATCGCCTCGCCCAGCCCGATCGGCGCCTTCTCGTCGGACTCGCGCTGAACGTCCGGGCCGCCCCCGCGGCTGATCGCCGCAGCCACCCCGCCGCCGTGCTTCAGCTCGGTGTTGGCGGCGTTCGCTATCGCGTCCACCTCCAGCCTGGTCACGTCGCCATTCACGACTTCCAGCTCGGCCA